>NZ_JANSJN010000058.1:7458-15486 GCF_047462555.1 Synechococcus sp. B60.1 | reverse complement strand
CAGGGGGCAATTGCAAAAACTCCGGCTCAAAGCGCCCCAGAACGGCCGTTGGCCACTCCACCAACTGCACCACCTCCCGTAGCAAAGGGTCAGGGATCTGCGCTTCTCCCTGGACCTGCCTGGCCAGCTTGGCCACTGCGGCCCGGATGTGGGCTTCTCGCCCTGCCGGATCGGGGCTGACCCCGGCCGCTTGCATTTGCTGAACGTAGCTCTCGGCCCGCTCCAGGACAACCTGCTGGGATCCCAAAACGCGGTGACCACGGCTGACCCGCCCGGCCACTAAGCCTGGCAGAGGATTGCCCTCAGGGGTAGGCCAGAGCAAAGGCAGTACTTGATCGTCCCAGAGGGAGACCAGCCAGCGGATGGGACGGGGAAACTTCAAGTCTCCATAGCCCCAGCGCATCAGCCGTTCGCCGCTCAAGCTGGTGATCCAAGTGGGCGCCAATTCCTGGAGCACCGCTGCCGTCGGCCGCCCCTGCAGCCGCTGCACGGCAAAGACAAAGGATCCCTTGCCCACCTGTCGGATCTCCAGGCTGGCAGGATCCACCCCCTGCTTCTGGGCAAATTTTTCCCCGGCAGGGGTGAGGCGGCCATCTTGGTAGGCCACCTGAGCCGGTGGCCCCTTCACCTCCAGGGTGCGATCCGGCTGCTGGGTGGGCAGGCCCCGCAACAGAACTGCCAAGCGGCGCGGCGTGCCGAAAAGCTGCATCTCCTCGGCCTGTAGATGGGCTTCTGCCAAAGAGGCCGGGATCCCCTTCCTCCACTGCTCTAGGGCCGAATCAACAAAACTGGCCGGCAGCTCTTCACAGCCGACTTCCAGCAAATAGGCAACCATACCCCTCTGCTCTTAGCGACATCCCCCCTGGGGATCCCAGTTTATCAGGGGAGCCGGGGCGGCGTTCACACAAGGGCTGCAACCCGCCATCAGTACCAAGTGGGATCCCCTGCTGCCAGAACGCCCTCCTGCGGCCGTGCCGGGGAGGCAGCAGGCAAATGCACCACAAGGATGGGAAGGTTAGGCCGGTTACGGGCGATGATCTCCGGCTCGCGGCCCAGACGGGAGCGGCTGCGGGCTTCGCTGGGGATCAACACCAATGCATCCCCCGGCTGCAGCGCCTTCAACACCTCGGCCACCAGCCCTCCTTGCACCCGTTGGAGCGGCAGATGGGCGTAGCTTGCCGCCACCAGGGCCGGAGAGCGCTCCCGTGGCGGTCGGGTTTGCACCAGGAGAATCTGCAGCGCCGCCTTCAATTCCTCGGCCAGCGTCTGCGCCAGCCCAATCGTCTGCTGCAGGGATCCGGGAGACACTGCCAACTCTGGGGCTGCCAAAAGGATGCGCTGTGTTGTCTCGATGGGGACGGGGAAGCGCGTAATCAGCACCGGGATCCCCACCTGCCGCACCACTGCGTCGATGACGCTGCCAAAGAAATTTTCCGCGTAGGTGGAGTAGCCCTTCCAGCCGAGGATCACCAAGGTCGCCTGCCGTTCCGCTGCCGAGCGAATGATCCCTTTTTCCACCGAATCATCCACCCGCCGAATGGCTTCCACTCGAGCAGCGGCGCTGTGGGCCAGGGCCTCTGCAAAGGTCAACAATTGCTCTTGCCGGGCCAGAGCCGCCGGCGAGATCCCAGCACGGTCAGACAAAACGTGCAGCGGCAGCAGCGTCCCCCCTTCTTTCTTGGCCAGAATCAAAGCCAACCGCAGCAGGTTGCTCTCGGTGTCAGGGTTGGCCACCGGCACCAGGACGCGGGATCCCCAGGCTGGCTGGGGCAGGTTACCAGCTTCTGCCGCCACCTCTACAGGCTGGAGTTGCTCACCCCAGCGGGCCACGATCCAAGGCGAGGCAATGCAGGTAATCAGGATCATGGCGATGGTGCCGTTCACCGTCAGCTCATCCACCAATTTCACGTTGAAAGCCACCGTGATTGCCGCCAAAGTAGCCGCCGCCTGCGCTACCGACAGGCCGAACATGACCATAGCGCTGGCCAAGCGCCAGCCAAACAGTTGGGCCGGGATCCAAGCCGCCAAAAACTTGCTCACCACCTCCGCGGCAATCATCACTCCGCCCACCAGCAGCGTGCGTGGCTCGCCCAAGAGAATGCTGGGGTTGATCAGCATCCCCACCGAGATCAAGAAAAACGGTATAAACAACGTGTTGCCGATGAACTGAATCCGGTTCATGAGGGGGCTGAGCTGGGGAATGAGGGGGGTGATGGCCGTCCCAGCCAAAAAGGCGCCCACCACCGGCTCAATGCCAATCAACCCCGCCCCGTAGGCCACCACGAACAAGGTGGCAATCACAAAAGTAAACTCCGCCCCCTCGTCGTGGCCAAAGCGCTGGAAAAACCAACCGCCCAGCTTGGGCACCCCCCAGAGGGTGGCAAACATGTAGAGGGCAATCGAGGGGATGAGCGTCAGCCAGAATTGCAGTGTCAGCTCCCCTTGATGGGCGCGCACCACCACCGCCAGCACCAGCAGCGCCAAGACATTGGTAATCAACGTCGCCCCCAGGGTGGCTGTTACCGCCTGCAGGCGCATCAGGCCCAACTTGGAGACAATCGGCAGGGCAATGAGGGTGTGGGAGGCAAAACACGAGGCCACCAGCACTGCCGCCAGAAAGTCATACCCCAAGGCCAGCATGGCCGCCGTGCCGATCACCATTGGCAACAGAAAGGTGAGCACCCCGAAGACACTGGCCTTGCCGGCGTTGAGCTTCAAATCCTCCAGGCTGGTCTCCAACCCGGCCATGAACATGAGAAACAACAGCCCCACCGTGCCCAACAAGACGATGGTTCCGTCCCGCTGCAAGATGCCCAAGCCGTAGGGCCCCACCACCAACCCGGACAGGATCAGGCCGATGATCCCCGGCAGGTGCAGCCGCTCAAACAGCAGCGGGGCCACCAGCATGATCGTCAGGAGGATCAGAAACACCAGCACTGGGTCTTTCACCGGGCCGAGCAGGGCCAGAGGGATCCCTGAAATTGGCAGCCAGTTAGCCATCATCACTACCCAACAGACAGCAACCCACAGACTCGGCCAAGCGCCCGCCTGAGTCTATCAGATTCATCCAGATCCAGATAGCTCCCCATGGCCCACGGCTTTCGTCCAGTCTTCAATCTCCGGCAGGGTGTTTAACAAGCATTCAAAATACATCAAGAACACACTGGGAATGAAGACAGCCTGGCGGTGGCGCCCGCAAAGAGGCGAGAGAAACCTTCGAGAAACACACACTAAAATCGGAGAGTACATGCTCTTGGGCCGCTTATGAACCAGCTTGCTCCTGGAAAAGTGATCGGTCAGCGCTATCAACTGGTTCAGAAGATTGCGGCAGGGGGCATGGGGCAGGTGTTCAAGGCTGTGGATACCCGCCTGTTCAATCGTCCAGTGGCGGTGAAGCTGTTGCACCAAAACTTGGCAGGCGATGAAAACACCTGCCGTCACTTGCTCAAGCGCTTTCAGCAGGAAATTCGCATCAGTACCCTGCTGGGAGAGCACCCGGCCATTGTCAAGGTGCTGGATTACGGTCTGGAGAACAACCAACCTTATTTGGTGATGGAATACCTGAGGGGGCACAGCTTGGGAGAACTGATGCTCAAGCACCCGCTGCTGCCCCCTCAGCAGGTGGTGAAGATCGCCCGCCAAGTGTGTGCCGGTCTCTACTATGCCCACAATTTGGAGACTGAGCAAGATGGCCACCTCATCAAAGGGGTGATCCATCGCGACATCAAGCCCAGCAATCTCTTTGTTTTGAAAGATGAGACCCTGGGAGAGACGGTCAAGATCCTGGATTTTGGCATCGCCAAGTTGCTGAGCGATGTTTCTTTGGCCCTCGGCACCCAAACCACCGGCTTTTTGGGGACGGTGCGCTACGCCTCTCCCGAGCAGGTGCGCGGCGAGGAATTGGATCCCCGCTCCGACATCTACTCGTTCGGCGTGGTGCTCCACCGCATGCTGACCGGGCAACACCCCCTGCAGCCCAAGACCGATTCTTTTCCCGGTTGGTACGAGGCCCACAACTACCAACAGCCTCGGCCCTTCGACCGCTCCCAGTTGCCTCATGAGATCCCGCCAGCGCTGGAGGAAGTGGTGCTTGCTTGTCTGGCCAAAGACCCCGGCCAGCGGCCCCAAACCATGAAGCTCCTCAGCGACCAATTGGAGGGATCCCTGCAATCCCACAACAGCGCCGGCTCTTCCCTCACGCCCCCTCCAACAACCTCGCCGTTTTCCGAGCGCACCCTGGCAGCCATCGATAATTGGGAAGGCGCCCAGCCGGAGTCCAGGGACAGGCAGATCCCCCTCTGGGGCGGGATAGCTCTTTTTGCCGCCATCGCCGGGAGCACTTTTTGGGGCCTCCGTCTGCTTTTGAGAGACCGCTTGCTGTTCCTTTGCCCTCTGACACCGATGAGCGGGAGGCCGGCCCAGATCCACTGCTGGACTGGCTGCTGCGGGATGGTGAGCCAGTGTTTGAAGATGATCCTGATCCGGTTCGGGAGAACCCTCAACCCGAACCCACGCCCACATCGCCACCCACCCCAGCACCCGAGCCCACTTCCCCACCACCCTCCCCTGCGCCTCCGCCCGTTGCAGCGCCGGCCCCCCCGCCCACTCCCATTCCCAGCACCCCCCTGCCGCCCCAGCCGGTCAATCGCCCCCTCTTTCCCCCATCAACCGGGCCGCTCCTCCTGCTGCTGCCTTTCCCACCCCTGCCCAAAACCCTACGCCCAGCTTCCTACAACGCCTGCGCGAAGAGCGGGAACGCTTGGGGAAGGACTAAGCCGAAAAAAAGGGGATCCCTGAGGATCCCCTGGCAAAGAGCTGGGCAAGGCTAGTCCTCGATGGGATCCCCCGTCAGAGGATCCCAGAAGAGGGGCAGTCAGGCGGCTGCCAGCCGGGCATTGGCGGCATCCCAGTTGACCAGGTGTTCCAGGTAGGCGCTGATGAAGTCGGGCCGTCGGTTTTGGTAGTCCAGGTAGTAGGCGTGCTCCCACACATCCAGGGTGAGCAAGGGCACTTGGCCGTGCACCAGCGGGTTTTCGGCGTTGGGGGTTTTGGTGACCTTGAGAGTGCCGTTGTCCAGCACCAGCCAAGCCCAGCCGCTGCCAAACTGGGTGGCCGCCGCCGTTTTGAAGGCCTCGACAAACTTGTCGTAGCCGCCCAGATCAGCGTTGATCTTGTCGGCGATGGGCCCTGTCGGCGTGCCGCCCCCACCCGGCTTCATGGATTCCCAGAAGAAGGTGTGGTTCCAGACTTGGGCAGCATTGTTGAAGATGCCCACTTTGTCGGGATCCCCAAACGTGGTCTTGATAATTTCTTCCAGGGACTTATTGGCCAGATCGGTGCCTTCAATCAGCTTGTTCAGGTTGGCCACGTAGGCGGCGTGGTGCTTGCCGTGGTGGTAGGAGAAGGTTTCCGCCGACATATAGGGCTGGAGGGCGTCGGCAGGGTAGGGCAGAGCTGGGAGTTCAAAAGCCATAGTCGTCTGTCCTCTGTGTCTTGTGCAAGGAATGCAAGAAAGAACGCGGCCAAGGCTAAGGATAAACCAGACAAAGGCGTTACCTTTCTTTGCAGTCTTAGTGTAACTCAGAACGATTACGCTTTGGGATCCCCTGGGCCCTTCGATGACCGGGGGCTAACGGGATCCCTGCTGCAGCAGCTCGATCAGCAGGGGAGCGACATCCCGCAGCAGCGGGATCAAAACCGCTGTGATGGCGGCAATGGTAACTACATTGCGGGTGAAGTTGAGGGTGTCGCGGCTGAGCTGGAAAAACCGCTCGTCCCAGCGTTTGACCTCGGCTTCCAGACGTTCTTCTGCCTTAGCGACGCGCTCCTCGGCGTTGGCGATGCGTTCCTCAGCTCTGGCGATGCGCTCTTCGGTGCCGGCAATGGTCTGCAGCAGCTCTTGGTTTTGCCGGGCCAGTTGGGCGATGGCCTGGGCATTGGCCTCGATGGTGCGCTCAATGCGCGCCAGCCGCTCCTCGCTATTGCTCATGGCCGGGGAGGGGAAAATTGCTGAGGGCTAGGGAAGTCTTGGGGTGGGATCCCTTGCAGGGCCTCGGTCATGAAGCGCTTCCAGGTGGGGGCGACAAAGGCGCCCCCTGCCGTGCCAGGCAGCATGGGGGAGTTATTGTCGTTGCCAATCCAAATGGCGGTGGACAGTTGCGGCACATAGCCGATAAACCAGGCATCGCGAAAGTCGGAGGTGGTGCCGGTTTTGCCTGCTACCGGTCGCCCATCGTCCAGACGGGCTGCCGTCCCGGTGCCTTGGGTCACTACCCCCTTGAGGATTTGGTTGAGGGCAGCCACTGCCCAGGGATCCAAAACCCGCTCTGGCTTCGGCCGGGCCTCGAAGAGGATTTGGCCGTTGCGATCCACCACCTGGGCCAAGAGAGTTGGCTCCACCCGGTAGCCGCCATTGGCAAACACCGCATAGCTGGCGGCCATTTCCAAGGGGCTGATGCTGGCCGAGCCCAGAGCTGTGGCCAGGTTGGGGAACATCTCGGCACTAATGCCCGTGGCCTGGGCCGCTGCAATGACGTTGCGGATCCCAACCTCATCCGCCAGCTTGACGGTGGGCACGTTGCGGGAGAGCTCCAAGGCGCGGGCAAAGGTGAGAGGGCCGTAAAAGGTGTTGTCGTAGTTTTTCGGGCTGTAGGGGGGTGAGCCGGGATAGGTGACCGGGGTGTCTTCCAGGATGCTGTTGGGCCCGTAGCGGCCGGTAGCCAGGGCCGCGTAGTACACGTAGGGCTTAAAGGTGGATCCCGTTTGGCGAAAGGCTTGGGTGGCGCGATTAAATTGGCCCCGCTGGGCGTTGATGCCGCCCACAAGGGCCTTGACATAGCCGGTACGGGGATCCACTGCCGCCAGGGCCATCTGGTCGGCTCGGCGAGCGGCTGCAATGCGGGGCCCATCTTCGTTGACAATGCGCTCTGCCAGGCGTTGCAGCCGCAGGTCGATGGTGGCCTGCACCCGCAGCCCCCCCTGGAGAATTGCCTGCTCGCCATAGCGACGCCGCAGCTCGGCTTCGATGACGTCGGTGACCGCCGGGGCATTGCTCTGGAAGGAGGTGATGCGGCCCAGGGTCAATTCTTGCTCGCGGGCTGCCTGGGCTTCTTCCGGGGTAATCCACTTCAGCTCCACCAGGCGATCCAGCACTAGCCGCTGTCGTCGCTTGGCTCCCTCCAGGTTACGGAAGGGGCTGAGGGTTTCTGGAGCCGGCAGGATCCCGGCCAACATCGCCGCTTCCGCCAAGTTCAGTTCTGCCGCATCTTTGTTGAAGTAGCTGCGGGCCGCCGCCTGGATGCCGTAGAGGTTGTGCCCCCAGTACACCTGGTTGAGGTACATCTCCAGGATTTCGTCTTTGGTGAAGACCTGCTCCAGCCGCACCGCCAGCACAATCTCGGCCACCTTGCGGCTGAGGGTGCGCTCCGGCCTCAAAAACAAGTTCTTCACCAGTTGCATCGTCAGGGTGGAGCCGCCCCCGGCAGAGCCCAAGCCCCCCTCAACACTGCCCAGAAGGGCCCGGCCCAAGCTGACGGGGTTGATGCCGGGGTGGGTGTAGAAGTGGCTATCTTCAATGGCCAGCAGGGCCTTTTTCATCTCCGGCGAGACCTCTTCCAGTGAGATCACCTCCCGGTTGGCTTCCCCGTGCAGGCTGGCAATTGGCTCGCCGCGAATATCGACAATGTGAGTAGTGGCCACCGGCACGTAGTCCCGCAGTTGGTGTACATCCGGCAGGTTGCGAAAGCTGATGGCCAACCCCATCAAGCCGGCAGCCGTCGCTGTAGAGCCCAAGAGCAGCGACCCCAGCAACAGATTGCCCACCGTGGCAGCAGCCTGAGTCATCCAGGAGGGGCGGGTGGGTGGGTCAGCGCTGGCATATTCGTCATACCCCAAGCGGGGAAAGGGGCGGCTGTAAGGATGCCGCGAAGCCGAATGCCTAGCCCAGCGGGCCAATGGTCTGCGACCGTAGGTCACGTCAAAAACCCCGTCACGTCGGCGTTGCGGAGCAACCAAAAATCTTACTCATTA
>NZ_JANSJN010000058.1:2442-7358 GCF_047462555.1 Synechococcus sp. B60.1 | reverse complement strand
ACCAAAAATCTTACTCATTATAGAGCGGTGCTTCTCGGCCTGGCAGGGAGATCCCTCCCACCTCTAGGTGAGCCAAATCCGGGTGAGCGTGGGGGGTTTCCGAGTGCTTTGCCTGCTGGCTGCTGGGATCCCCAGTTCCCCACCAGCCTGGATCTCGACAGGCTGTTTCGCATGTCAGACTGCTACCTGCACCTCTATCGCCGCTATCTCGCCCAAGGAGGGCAGCAAGATTGTCATCGACCTGCGAAAAACTCAGTTAGAACTGCTTACCAGACTTTATCTGCAAAGGGGATCCCTGTCCCACCGCCTTGAGATCTTGCGCCTGCGAGAACACGAAACTGCGGCAAGGAGAGGAAGTATCTGGAGTGTTTCCACATTCCTTCGCGCAAGCCGGCCATAGGCCTTGGAGTTGGGGTTACGGCGTCCCCTGCGATAGAAACCTCATGCTCTGGGCAGCTTGGCAAGCGGGAGCAATCCCATAAGCTGAGAAAGACCCCTTAGCACAGTGCTGCGCGGAAGCAAGCTCTAGCCGTGGGCAGAACATCAAGGAAGACCTGTCCGAGACCATCGGCTGCAAGGGAGATGTCTGCGCCAGCAGCGCTCTGGATCCCGGAAGAAAGCTGTAGGCTGGACTAGGTTCTCGATGCAACGGGCCGAGTTCGACCGAACCTTGACTTCTACCGATTGGGGATCCCGGCGCAACTTGCCTGAGCAAATCGGCTCCAGGCAGGGGCCACAGGTTTTGATCTGCGGCTACTATGGCTACGGCAATGCCGGCGACGAGGCGTTGTTGCTGGCTCTACTGCAGCTGCTGCGGCAGTTGCCCAACCCTGTACAGCCGGTGGTGCTCTCTCCTCGCCCTGCGGAAACGGCTGCCACCTATGGGGTGCTGGCCTGTCCGCGCTTTGACGGCTGGGCTTTGCGGCGCTATCTGGGGCAGTCTCAAGCTTTCATCTGGGGTGGGGGCAGCCTGCTGCAGGATCGCACCAGTTGGCGCAGCCCACTTTACTACCTGGGTCTAATGCTCTGGGCCCAGCGGCGGGGGCTGAAAACTTTGGCCTGGGCCCAGGGGATCGGCCCCTTGCAGCGGGGCTGGATCCGCGAGCTGGCCCGCCGGTCTCTAGCAGGTTGTACGGCCATCAGTGTGCGCGACGCCGTTGCCTCCCAATGGCTGCGAGACTGGGGGATCCCCCATCAGGTGGCCCCAGATCCGGTTTGGGGCCTGCCCGCCAAAACCCTGCCGGAGTGGGAAAGATGGCCTCAGCCCCGCATTGCCGTGGTCTTGCGGCAGCATCCCGAGCTCACTCCAGCGCGACTTGAGACTTTGGCGGAAGGCTTGAGGCGCCTCCAGGTCTCGACGGGGGCCTATCTCCTTTTGCTACCCTTCCAACTGGCTCCTCCTGGCTCCCTTGACCTTGGCCCAGACTACCGCCTAGCGCAACAGCTGCAACAGCGCCTGCCCGGCCACAGCCAGGTGTTGGAGATTCGGGATCCCTGTCTTTTAAAGGGGGTCTTCCGGGGGGTGAGATTGGCAATCGTTATGCGCTACCACGGCTTGGTGATGGCGGCGGCTGAGGGTTGCGCCTGCTTTGGCCTCAGCTACGATCCCAAGGTAAAAACGCTACTCGGGGAATTGGGCATGCCCGGCTGGGATCTCGAGGCGATCCCAGAGGATCCCGAAGCTTTGCACCGGGCTTGGCTGGCTTGCTATGCCGACGGGCCGGCCCTCAGCCCTGACCAAGTGGCTGTTTGGGTGGAGCGATCGGCCCAGCACGCCCAGTTGCTGAGGCAGCACTTGCCTTAAAGGAGAGGGGGGATCCCAAGCTCCTACCCCCTTGACCGAGACAAGGGCGGCGCAAACCCCGCTCTCTAGGGCTGGGGAGAGCATCAACTGAGAGTCTTCCCCGCTGCCAGTGTGGATTCGGGCAGCCGTTCTTGTCGGAATTCGCCCTACGCTGGGAATAGGCTCCTCCCATGAGTGCCAAGATGCAACCCTGTACCCGCCAACAGATCCTGATCGGGATGGGCCTGACCAGCCTGATCCTGGCCCTCATCGCCGGCCTCTGGATCTGGCTGGGATCCCTCCGCGTGCCCTTCCGTTGGGATCCGCTGGCCGTCGCCTGGGGAGCGGCGCTGGGGCTGGGGGTGGCGCTGCTGAGCGGCGGGGCTTACTGGCTTTGGCCGGCCTATCGCCGGGCGGCTTCCGCCTACTTACACCTGGTGGCGGATCCCTTGCAATGGGGAGACGTCTTCTGGGTGGGGGTGCTACCGGGGTGGAGCGAGGAGTGGCTGTTTCGCGGCGTGCTGATGACAGCCCTGGTGGCCAGCCCCTTGGGGTGGACGGGCGGGATCCTCCTGAGCGGGCTCTTGTTTGGGGTTTTACACTGGCTAGAGTGGCAGGGTTGGCCCTATGCCGTTTGGGCCAGTGCCGTAGGTATTCTCCTGGGGATGGGCGTGTGGCTGTCGGGAAACCTGTTGGTAACCATCGTCGCTCATACTTTGGTTAACTGGATTGGAGTTTGCCTTTGGAAAGGTTCTGCCCTGCTAGCCAAATCCTAAGGCGCCCAACGTCGCTGCCCAATCCCTCTCTCCTAGAGGGAGAGGGGCCGGGGGTGAGGGGAAGGAGCAATGAGTAAGCCCTTTCTGGGACTGCGGCTGGGGCCATCCTTGCTGCCCATCAGCCTGGGGGTGTACGGCTACCTGCTCTGGCTGGGCTGGTTTCAATCGGAGCGGCTGATCTTTTTGCCCCGCCCCGCCAGCTACCAGGATGGGGAGGCCATTCTCAAACTCACCACCGCCGATGGCCTGCAGATTTCAGCGGTCTACCTGCCCAATCCCGCAGCCACCTATACCCTCCTCTACAGCCACGGCAACGCCGAGGATCTAGGAGATATCCTGCCGCGCCTGAGGAAGCTGCAGCAGGGGGGGTTTAGCGTCTTGGCCTACGACTACCGCGGCTACGGCACCAGCGAAGGGATCCCTTCCGAGGCCGGTGCCTACAAAGACATTGAAGCGGCCTACGCTTACCTACGAGATCAGGGGATCCCGCCGGGGCGGATTCTGCTTTATGGACGCTCGGTGGGAGGCGGGCCCTCAGTTTACCTAGCAGCCCAAAAGCCAGTGGGGGGCTTGATCCTGGAATCCACCTTTGTAACCGCTTTTCGCGTCCTGACCCGCATCCCGCTGCTGCCTTTTGATCGCTTCGACAACCTCAGCCGCATTGCCCAGATCAATTGCCCGCTGCTGATTTTGCACGGCACTCAGGATCGCTTGATCCCCTTCTGGCATGCCGAAGCCCTTTACCAAGCAGCACGGGATCCCAAGCGTTTGGTGCCCATCGAGGGAGCCGATCACAACAACTTGCTCCAGGTGGCCGGGGAACGCTACCTGCCCATTCTGCACCAATTTGTGACCGAGCTGGTGGAGCCCACCCCTTTCCTGGACACTCCGTAGATCCCAGCAGGTTTGAAGAGCGATAGCCCAACAGCCTGTCCTGCTCTAAAGATAGAGTGGACAAGCGTGAGGATTTTCAAGTGACTTTTTGACCCATCAATTCTTGCAACAGCTTCTGCGCCGTTCCCATATAGCGCAGTACGTCGGGATGATGGCTCCAGATCGGGTCGCTCTCGGGGAAAACCTCCAGCGAGAACATGCCCTGCACGGCTCGCAGATAAGGCAGGAGGAAAGTGTAGCTAGCCGGGCTGAGACGAGAGTGCAAAGCCTCATCCAACAGCTCCAGCATCTGCCGCACCAGTTTCCACTCCACCTTCAGAGGGGGGTACAGCATCACGCAAAGGGGAAACAGCTCCTGCTGCACAGCCACCACGCTGCCTTCCAAGGCACAGAGGCCCAGGTACACCTGAAACATCTCCACATCGCGGATGCTGGAAATCCGCACCTCCAGATCTGTCAAGGGGCCGCTTTCGCAGCGATAGTCCGGGAAACGCTGAGCTACTTCGGCACAGATAAATTCCGCCACACTGGTTACGATGGGCAGCAGTTCCTGAACAGCCAGCAAAGAGGCGGAAGAAGCGTTGTCGCTGGCGTGAACAGCGGCACCCTCGTACATCCTCTGCAGGGGCATGTAGAGGTGGTCGTCCATGACCTTCAAGTAGGGGTGGAAGAGGCTGCGCTCCTGAGGGGATAGAGCTTGCAAGACCATCTGCCCCGTGTAGTGGAATTGCATGCTTAAAAAGCCCAGCACCCGCGGATCCCGTTCGCTGTAGCGGGCCCGCAGGCTGCCACAGAACGGTGCAATCTTTACCGAAAAGCGCACTGGCGAGAGGCCCTCCCCACAACTTTCCGCTGCCTTTTCAAATAACTCGCGGGAGTCCTCGGCAATTTGCCAGGGATCGATCAAGTCCGGATCCAGCCGCTGCCTCGGGATTTCGGCAGCCAAGAGCCGCTCCGTTTTTGCCCAGGCCTGGGAGCTGGCAAAGCGCAGGGATCCCTTCACTTTGTCGGCTAATTGGGTACCCGGCAGCTCGCCCAAGGCCGCCTGTGCCCGCAGCTTGTCTACATATTTTTGGGCCCACAGGGTGGCCAGGCTGTAAGGTGTAACTGCTTCTAGGCTTTCCATCGATCCCATGACCTCAGCAGAGGAGCTAGATTCTGTTGTCTACAATACCCCTAGCACGCCGCCGTTGCAGCCTGTAAGGAAACTACAGAATGTTAAGACTGCCCACAACAATTGTTCACATTAGGAAAGGGCTTCTCACCTTGCGGGCAAGTTGGCGATGATCTTAAAATCTCCTAAAATCCGCTCGGAAAAGTGGAGTTTTTGTGGCAAAATAGACAGCAGACGGATCGAGCGCAAGGATCCGGATCCTGACCTCACCGGACTGAACCCTTTACTGAGGAGAAAGAGTGTATGTCTCTCCGACTTGGCGATACGGCTCCCAATTTTACGCAAAAGT
>NZ_JANSJN010000058.1:0-2342 GCF_047462555.1 Synechococcus sp. B60.1 | reverse complement strand
GACTGAACCCTTTACTGAGGAGAAAGAGTGTATGTCTCTCCGACTTGGCGATACGGCTCCCAATTTTACGCAAAAGTCCACCCACGGCGAAATCGACTTCTATTCCTGGGCCGGGGATAGCTGGGTAGTGTTGTTCTCCCACCCCGCCGACTACACGCCAGTCTGCACCACCGAGCTGGGTACTGTTGCCAAGCTGATGCCTGAGTTCGAGAAGCGAGGGGTGAAGGTGCTGGCCCTCAGCGTGGACGATGTGGACTCCCACGTCGGCTGGGTGAAAGACATCGAGGAAACTCAGAATGCCCGGGTGACTTATCCCATCTTGGCAGACGTTGATCGCAAGGTCTCCCAGCTCTACGGCATGCTGGATCAGACCAACCTCAATCAAGAAGGACTGCCTTTGACGGTGCGCTCAGTGTTCGTTATTGATCCCAACAAGAAAATCCGCCTTATCCTCACCTATCCAGCCAGCACGGGGCGCAACTTCGACGAGCTGCTGCGGGCAATCGATGCTCTGCAGTTGACGGATAAGTACAACGTTGTCACTCCCGCCGACTGGAAAGATGGCGATGATGTCATCATTCCACCTTCGCTGCAAGATCCGGAAGTGCTCAAAGAAAAGTTCCCGAAAGGCTACAAGGAGCTCAAGCCCTACTTGCGAGTCACCCCTCAGCCCAACAAGTAAGAGTCCCAGCAACCTAGCTGATGTTGGCTCAGGAGAAGGGCTCCCTTCTCCGCTGAAGCCGTGACTCCTTGATCTGGATCCCCGGTGAGGGGATCCTTAACTTTGTGGTCATTTCAAACCCGCTTAAGACAGTTAGTGCTCCGCACCGCTGACGCAAGCGCACAAAACCACGCTACGGACACACCAGCGCCCGGGCCTGTTTCACCACCCAGTCTCTACGCTGCCTCGGAAACCTGGGGTTTTCCACTACAGTACCGTCGGTTGCTTCGTAGAAGCATGTCAGCCCCAACTCAATACCGACAACCTTACCCGTAGGTGGAAGTTCTTCCTGCGGGTCAACGTCGATGCAAAACTGAGCGTCGTAGCCATCGGCTCTCCGCACTACCCTGATTTGCTTAATCTGCGAAATGCCGTAAAACCATGGGTCAGAAGCTTCCAGCCGCAGAAAGGTTCCAGCCTTAAAACTGTTGGGGAAGGTGAGATGCTTCCCGTCTTGTGAGAGTTCCCACCCTGTCGTCTTGTATTCGACCGAGCGGCAGTGCTTCTGGAACTTGGGAAAGCCCTTCTTCCCTGGTTTCTTGGCTTGGCAGTTGTCATAGAAACGCTGGATGGCCGACTAAGCCCGCTCTGCGCTAGCTTGCCTTGCCATTGCGTTGAGCTGAGCTGCTCACTCATATTCTTTGGCCAGCACAGCAGAGAGTTTAGAGAGGTCGTACCGGCCAGCTCCTTGGTTATCCATTCAGTAGCGCAGGCATTTGTTGCGAATAAACTGAGGGGTCTAAACTACCACGAACAAAGATGCAAGTGTAGAGAACGCCTTGGCCGGTTTTGTTTTCTAGAGGATTGGTAAACTCGCCGGTATAGACTGGACTTGTTTGCCGCGCCTTTCATCTCGACGCTGACCTTGCAGCTAGAGCGCAAGCTTTCCCGTCTTGCAAGGTAAAGTAGCGATGGAACTTATCCGTCACCCGCAACCAGGGGGAGCGGCTGCCTTCTTTGCGATAGCGGGTCACAAAGCCCTTTTCCACCAGCTCTGCCACATGTTGGTAAGCACCCTGACCGCGTAACTCCACCAAGTCAGCTTGCGAGAGGGGGCCACGTAGAACGATAGTCGCCAAGGTACGGGTGGCGCCCACCCCGATTTCAGGGGGCAAGAGCTGGTTGGCCAGCTCCAAAAAAGGCTCGCGCAACCGTAGAGCAAACCCCTCCTCCACCTGCAGCACCTCTAGGGCGGAGTCGCGGTGGGCGTAGTCTTCCATCAGCTCCAACAGCGCATCGTAGGCCTCGTCGCGGCTGCACTGGGCCAACTGGGCCAGTGTCGATAGGGCCAACGGCTGCCCCTTCAAGTAGAGGATTGCCTCGATCTGATTTTTTAGGGCTAGGAGACGCCCCCCCTCCATCTCTGAACCGGGGTTCAAAACCGACTTGGAACGACGCGAGGGCATAGCGCCAAGGGATCCGCTAACCTGTCCCGTAGCATAGCAGCAGTTGCAAACTGAGGGATCCCTTTACGAGCTTTCTGAGCCAAGGCAAGAGCCACTATGGTGACGTACTCCCGCCCTCAAGCTGACGCATCGAGTGCGGGTTTCATGGCTTACACCACGCTGCGCGAACAGGGACTCCTGTTATGGCACAGGACGTTTCCTGAGCTTTAGCGCTC
>NZ_JANSJN010000057.1:17257-18436 GCF_047462555.1 Synechococcus sp. B60.1 | reverse complement strand
GCACCCACCCCGGTGAAAGACCCGGACAGTGCTGTCAGTCAACAAGTAAGCGGAACCTTGAGACTGGGTTCCAAGGAACTGTCTAGGGGCGTCTTGACAGCGCCTTTGCGAGTCCATCTGTGGATTGCGCAAGAATCCCCCGACTTTAGTCGGGGGAGTGTCAATGCCCTCATGCCAAGCCTCTTAGCCCGGCAACAGAGAACTCCCTCAACATCGGGGCTGTCTCGGCCCAGGCGGTCATAGCCCTAGCCCCTCTGCCAGAGGGGGAGGGGAGCGGCAGGCAGTATACAGTTTTGCTGCATCTTGCCTAACCAGCGAGCTATAGACTGGGAAGGAGGTAGGCTGGCAGCGCGACTGCTTTTTCCGGCAAATACCTGGGAGGGCAGGAAGGAGAGTGGCGAAGATACCCATCTGGCTACAGGGAGTGAGCTATGCCATCTATGGCTTTCTCTACCTGCCGATTCTGTTGATCGTCGTCTACTCGTTTAACCGCGCCCGCTTTGGCCTGGCGTGGACGGGTTTTACCTTCGATTGGTACTTGGCTCTCTTTCGCAATGCGGCAGTTTGGCAGGCAACCCAAAATACGTTCCTCTTGGCCTTGGTCAGCACCCTGGTGAGCACGGTGCTGGGATCCCTCTTGGGCTATGGCCTCTACCGCTACCGTTTCCCCGGCCAAAAGATTGTGCAGGGGTTGCTGCTGTTGCCGGTCACTGTCCCGGATATTGTGATGGCGATTACGCTGCTGCTGTTTTACCAGTTTGTGCGCGCCTACACCGGCTGGTTTGAGCTGGGCTTGGGAACGATGATCCTGGCCCACATCACCTTTCAGATTGCCTTTGTGGCCATCGTGGTGCGCAGCCGCCTGCAGCTTTTGGATCCCGCTTTGGAGGAAGCCGCCTACGACCTTTACGCCAACACCTGGCAGAAGCTGCGCTATGTAACCTTGCCCCTGGCCAGGCCGGGGATCCTGGCCGCGGCGCTGCTGGCCTTTACCCTCTCCATCGATGACTTTGTCATCTCCTTTTTCACCAGCGGGCCGGAAAGCCAGACCCTGCCCATCCTCATCTACAGCACGGCGCGGCGGGGGGTGACGCCGGAGATCAACGCCCTCTCCACCGTGATTATCCTGGCTACCTTGGTCGTGGTGATGGGGTTTCCCCTGCTCAGCCGCTCCCGCTA
>NZ_JANSJN010000057.1:0-17157 GCF_047462555.1 Synechococcus sp. B60.1 | reverse complement strand
AACGCCCTCTCCACCGTGATTATCCTGGCTACCTTGGTCGTGGTGATGGGGTTTCCCCTGCTCAGCCGCTCCCGCTAGCCCCCCTCTCCCTCAGGGAGAGGGGCTGGGGGTGAGGGATCAAGTATTGAAATAGCGGGCCGCCGGGTGGTAGGCGACGATGGCGGTGGTGGACTGTTCCGGATCCAACTGGTCGCTGTCGTCCATGGTCAGGCCGATGCGCTCGGCCCGGAGCAGCTCCAACAAAACCCGCTGATCGGCAATGTTGGGGCAGGCAGGATAGCCGAAGCTGTAGCGGGAGCCGCGGTAGCCCTGGTGCAGGATCTGGCGGATGTCGGGGCTGTCCTCGCCGCCAAAGCCCAGCTCCCGTCGGATGCGGGCGTGGCACCACTCTGCTAAGGCTTCTGCCAGGGTGACGGCCAGGCCGTGGAAGTAGAGGTAGTCAGTGTACTGGCCTTCGGCAAACAGGCGCTGGGCGTAGACCGTGGCCTCTGGCCCCACTGTAACTGCCTGCATGGGGAAAACGTCCACCAGGCCGGTGGAGCGATCGGCGAAGAAGTCGGCAATGCAGAGGCGCTGGCCGGTTTTTTGGCGGGGGAAGGTGAAGCGGGCCAGCTCCCGCACCTGGGGAGAAAGCTGGGGGCGCTCGACAGTGGGCAGTTGGAAGTAGGTGGTGGAGCCGGGCTCTAGAGCAAACAGCTCGGGGAAGCTGGCCGGGTCGAAGAGGATTAACGTATTCCCTTCCGCCTGCGCCGGGAAGTAGCCATAGACCACCTGCGGGTGCAGCAGGTCTTCGCTCAGGATCCGCTCCTTCCAACGCTCGATCACCGGCTCCACCTGGGTGGCGAGAAACTGGGCAAACTCCTCCGCCGACTGGTCGCGCGGCTTGCGGATCTGCCACTGGCCGGCCACTAGGGCCTGCTTGTCGATATAGAAGAAGACTTCCGGCCAGGGGATCTGATCCGAGGCGAGAACTTTGGATCCCCAGAAAGGGGGGATGGGTCGCTCGGTATCCAGGGCAACGGCCTCGGAACGACGGGTGTCTGCCCCGCCGTCGCCAGCCGAGACCGCAAGGGCAGGAGCAGCGCCCACGGTCACCTCTGGAGCCGGCAAGGTGGGATCCGCTGGATCCGCAGCAGCCTCCTTCTGGCCGTTGACTCGCTGCTCCAAGTCATCCAGAAAACCCAGCCGGTCATCCCAGCGCCCGGCAGCCTTGGCCTGCATCAGCCGATCCATAAAGTGCAGGTCGGTAAAGGCGTCGCGGCCATAGATGACTTGGCCCTTGTAGGTCTGGCGGCAGTCTTCTTCCACAAAGCGGCGGGTAAGGGCCGCCCCCCCTAGGATCACAGGCACGGCGATGCCCCGCTCGTTAAACACCTCCAGATTTTCTTTCATAAACGCAGTGGATTTCACCAACAGGCCGCTCATGGCAATGCAGTCGGGCTTGTACTTTTCATAAGCCTCGATGATGTTTTCCACCGGCTGCTTGATGCCCAAATTGATGACCTTGTAGCCGTTGTTGGTGAGGATGATGTCCACCAGGTTTTTGCCGATGTCGTGGACATCCCCCTTGACGGTGGCGATCAAGAAGGTGCCCTTGCACACCTCCCCGCCCACCTTTTCCATGAAGGGCTCTAGGTATTTCACCGCCGCCTTCATGGTTTCTGCCGACTGCAGCACAAAAGGCAGTTGCATTTTGCCGGCGCCAAAAAGCTCCCCCACCTCCTTCATGCCGTCCAGTAAAAAGGTATTGATGATCTCCAGGGGGGAGTATTTCTGCAGCGCCTCCGCCAGGGTCTCCTCCAGGCCGATGCGCTCCCCGTCGATGATGTGCCGCCGCAGCCGCTCTTCCAGCGGCAGCTTGGCCAAGGATCCGGCAGCGCGCAGCTCCTGGCTGGAAACCCCTGCAAACAGCTCCGTCAGCCGCGCCAGGGGATCGTAGGTGCAGATACCCTCAGCGTTAAACTGCCGCCGATCCCAAATGAGATCCCGGCACACCTGCTGCTGCTCCTCCGGGATCTTGCTTAGGGGCAGGATCTTGGCGGCGCTGACGATGGCAGCATCCAGCCCGGCCTGGCGGCACTCGTGCAAAAACACTGAGTTCAAGACCACGCGGGCTGCTGGCGAGAGCCCAAAGGAGATGTTGGAGATGCCCAAGAGGATGTGGGCTTCAGGAAAAGCCTGACGGATGCGGCGAATGGCCTCCAGGGTAGCTGCTCCGTTGGCGCGGTCTTCCTCAATGCCGGTGGAAATGGGCAAGGCCAAGGGGTCAAAGAAAATCTCGTAGGGCGGGATCCCGGACTCAAGCGCCTGGCGATAGGCCCGCTCGGCAATCTGGAACTTCTTCTCGGCAGTGCGGGCCATGCCTTCCTCGTCGATGGTGCCGATGACCACCCCCGCGCCGTAGGTCTTGGCCAGCTCCAGCACCTTCAGGAAGCGCTCTTCCCCATCCTCGTAGTTGGTGGAGTTGAGCAGGCACTTGCCCCCGGCCACCTTGAGGCCGGCCTCCATCTTCTGCCAGTCGGTGGAATCCAGCATCAGGGGAAGCGGGATCTGGGTCACCAGCCGCGAGACCAGCTCCCGCATATCCCGCACCCCATCCCGGCCCACGTAGTCTACGTTCACGTCGAGGATGTGGGCTCCCTCCCGCACCTGCTCCCGCGCCAGGGCCACCAGGCCGTCCCAATCTTCAGCGTTGAGCAGCTCCCGCATCTTCTTGGAGCCGCTGGCATTGAGCCGCTCGCCGATGATTAAGAACGAGTTGTCCTGGAGGTAGGGCTGAGGGGCATAGATGGAAGCGGCAGCCTGGATGCGCTCGACGGCACGGCGTTTGGGCCGCAACCCCTGGACGGCTGCCACCAAAGCAGCAATGTGCTCCGGGCGGGTGCCGCAGCAGCCCCCCACCACCGCTACCCCCAGATCCCGCACAAAGTGCTCCAGGTGAAAGCGCAACTGCTCTGGCGTCAGCTTGTAGTGGGCCTTGCCGCCGATGTTTTCCGGCAGGCCAGCGTTGGGGATGCAGGAGATGGGGAAGGGGGAATGGCGGGAGAGGTAGCGGATGTGCTCGGCCATTCTGTCCGGCCCGGTGGCGCAGTTGAGGCCCAGCACATCGATGGGGTAGGGCTCCAGGATGGCCAGCGCTGCCCCAATCTCGGTGCCCACCAACATCGTCCCCTGCACCTCAAAGGTCAGGGACACCACCACCGGCAGGCGGATCCCACGGCGGGCCAACTCCTGCTGCACGGCCACCAGCGCCGCCTTGGTCTGCAGAATGTCCTGACAGGTCTCGATGATGAGCAGATCCGCCCCGCCGTCGAGGAGCCCCCGAACTTGCTCCTCATAGGCAGCCCGCATCTCGTCAAAGCTAATGTGCCCCAGGGTGGGCAGCTTGGTGGTGGGGCCGATGGAGCCGGCCACAAAACGAGGCTTTTCCGGCGTTGAGAACTCGGCTGCCACCCGCTTGGCCAGCCGCGCTGCCGCCACGTTGAGCTCGTAGGCTTTTTCCGGGATCCCGTACTCGGCCAAGACAATCGAGGTGGCGCCAAAGGTATTGGTCTCGATGACGTCGGCCCCCACCTCCAGAAAACCCCGGTGAACCTGCGCCACCGCCTCCGGCTTGCTCAGCACCAGGATCTCGTTGCAGCCTTCCAGCTCCGGCCCACCAAAATCGGCTGCCGTCAGGTTCTGGGCTTGCAGAGAGGATCCCATTGCCCCGTCGAAGACAATCACGCGTTCCTGGAGATGCTGCAGGAAGGGGTGGGTCATAGGCGTCGCGGCTCAGGCAGGGATGGGTTCAGAGCTGCTAAAGAAAGCTGGATTTAAGTTAGCATTGAGTCAATTCCCCGGACTAGGCCAAGGCAGGGATCCCCTAGACCAGGATCTCAAGGCTGGGACGGAATGGGGTAAAGTTGAGATTTTCTTCGTCTGCCCTGTTGCTGTTTCCCCAAGGGCGGGCTAATTTAGGGAAGACATTTTGGTGTGAACGGCTACAGTTGTCTGCAGGAACCTTCCTCAAGGTCGCCTGCTGGCTGCTGCAGTTTACTCTTCTCCTTGTATGTTGGGGTGATTGAGGTGCTGAATATCCTGCCCTCTCAGTCAGTAAGTGGCTTGGATTGTGTCAGGGGATAAGCAAAGCCAAAGGTTTGCCTTTCGAGATCTCGGGAGGCTTTACCCATCAAAACGGGTTTTGCGCCAGTTTAGCTAAACCCTATGAGCGATATCTGCTTCGAGATCGGCCTGAGCGATCGGTTGCCTAGAAGTGGGCGAGCTTGCCCGGCACAAACGGGGTTTGCGTCTGCGGAACTTGACTCCCTCCATTTGGCGTCAGGGGCCGCAGCAGAGTTGGCACCTGCTTCCCTCATTTCGGCGTCTAGAACCCCTTAGTCTCCTCCAGTTGTCTGTGATTAAAGTTACGAGGAACTCAGCATGGCTCAAGCAAAGGAATTGGTGAAGTCTGGTCATACGGCTCTTCTCGAACTGGATCTGGAAAGTTCATCCTCCATCCCTTTGGATGCGGACAATGAGGTGGATCCCCTTGAGATGGAACCGGATGCCAGTGACACTGATGCTTTTGATGAGGATGATGAGGACGACGAAGAGTCCCTCGAGGAGGATGCCGATGTTGCTGCCGCCGCTGCCAAGGGCCGTTCAAAGCGCAAAGCGGCCAGCAAGAAAAAACCCTACACCGATGACTCCATCCGCGTCTATTTGCAGGAAATCGGTCGTATCCGCCTGTTGCGGGCAGATGAAGAAATTGAGCTAGCCCGCAAAATTGCCGACCTGCTGGAGTTAGAGCGGGCTCGTGAGGCCGTTTTCCAGCGTATGGGCCTCTGGTCCGACCCGGAGGAGGTACCGGAGACGTTGTGGGCAGAAGAAGTGAAGATGTCTCTGCCTGAATTCCGGCGGCGCTTGCATCGGGGGCGACGGGCCAAAGAAAAGATGGTACAGTCCAATCTGCGGCTGGTGGTCTCTATTGCCAAGAAATACATGAACCGGGGCCTGTCGTTCCAGGATCTCATCCAAGAGGGATCCCTGGGTCTGATCCGGGCAGCGGAAAAGTTTGACCACGAGAAGGGCTACAAGTTTTCCACCTATGCCACTTGGTGGATTCGCCAGGCCATCACCCGTGCCATTGCCGACCAATCGCGCACCATTCGCCTGCCGGTCCACCTCTACGAGACCATCTCCCGCATCAAGAAGGTCACCAAGCAGCTTTCTCAGGAGCTGGGCCGCAGGCCGACCGAAGAGGAGATCGCCACCCGCATGGAGATTACCATCGAGAAGTTGCGCTTCATCGCCAAGTCGGCTCAGCTTCCCATCTCTCTGGAGACTCCCATCGGTAAGGAAGAGGATTCGCGGCTGGGGGACTTCATCGAGTCGGAAGGGGAAACCCCCGAGGAGCGAGTGGCCAAGGTTTTGCTCCGAGAGGATCTGGAAAGCGTGCTGGAAACTCTCACCCCCCGCGAGCGGGATGTGTTGAAGCTGCGCTACGGCCTAGACGATGGCCGTATGAAAACTCTGGAGGAGATCGGCCAGATCTTCAACGTGACCCGCGAGCGGATCCGGCAGATCGAGGCCAAGGCGCTCCGCAAGCTGCGCCACCCCAATCGCAACAGCGTGTTGAAAGAGTACATCCGCTAGGATCCGGTCTTAGGATGGACTCAGTTGCCGCCGCCAACCGACGTATGGAGCCTCTTCAGTATGAACCCCCATGAGACGCCGGATCCCAACTCCTCTGCAAAGGCTGACGGGGAGGGCAGGGATCTGCCTCCGGCCAGGGTGGAGTACCACGTGGAGGAGTTTAAGATCAGCGGGGACGAGCTGTTGGCCAAAATTCGCGAGTTGATCGAAGAGGCCAATGTTCGCCGCATCCTGATCAAAAATGCCGAAGGGCAGACGCTGATCGAGATCCCTCTGGGCGTAGGAGTGGCCGCAGGGGTGTTGGGGGCGGCTTTGTTTCCGGTGTTGGCGGCTGTGGGAGCAATCGGTGCCCTAGTGGCCAAGCTGACCATTGGGGTGGAGCGAACCATTCGCAATGATTTCTAGCCCGCCAAGATTGTTCTAGCGGCTGACACCCGCCTAGAGGCCAAGCCGGTGAGGCGCTTGTGGGCAGCTTTGACTTTCTACACCGCCCTGCCTTTGGGGAGGTTGGGTAGGCTACAGTTCGAGGGCATTGCTGCCTGGTTGCCGGCAGTGGGCTTGCTGTTGGGTGGGATCCTCACCCTAGCGGCGCTTCTGCTGCAGATTTTCCCGCCGCCGGTGCGAGCAGCTTTGCTCGTGGCTCTGTGGGTGCTGTTAACCGGCGGGCTGCACCTGGATGGGGTGGCTGACACTGCCGATGGGCTGGCGGTCAACGTCCCCAAGAGCTTTGCCGACACGGAACGGCCAGCCGTCAACGGGCTATCCCGCCGCCTGCAGGTGATGAGGGACAGCCACACCGGGGCCTACGGGGTGCTCGCCTTGGTGCTGGTGTTGCTGCTAAAATTTGCCGCCCTGAGCAGCCTGCAGGTCTGGCCTCTCTTGCTGCTGGTGCCGGCTTGGGGACGCTGGGGCCAGTTGCTCGCTATCGCCCTATACCCCTATCTGCGCGACCAGGGATCCGCCCGCTTCCTCAAAGACTCCACCTCTCTGCCGGGATCCCTGTGGCCGGGCACGCTGCTGTTGCTGGCCATCACTGGGGGGGTGGGCTGGGCCGGGCTCCTGGCTTGGCGGCCTTTGCTGCTCTGGACCCTGGGCTCTGCTCTGGGAGCCCTGGCCGTGGGCCATTGGCTCTACCGCCAATTGGGAGGGCACACGGGGGATACTTACGGGGCTACGGTGGAGTGGTCGGAGGCGATAGCCCTGCTGTGGGGATCCCTGATCGGCCCATCCTAAGCCCCCTCTCTTTTTGGGAGAGGGGCGCGAGGGCCTCTAGACCAGGCCAACTTGTTCGGCTAAGCCCAACTGCTGACGGGCCGTTTGGCAGTCTTGCTGAATTTGCTGAACCAAATCCGCCACCGCGGGAAATTTCCGCTCTGTCCGGATAAAGCCCTGCAGCGCCACCTGCACCTCTTGACCGTAGAGATCACCTGTCCAATCCAACAGATGCACCTCGACGGTGTGCTGTGAACCGGCAAACGTGGGCCGATGGCCAATGTTCATCACCCCAGGCAGGGCTGCTGCCTCAGCAGGCACATTCACCCAAACGCTGTACACCCCGTCGCGGGGCAAAAACTTCTCCGGCGGCAGGCGCAGATTGGCGGTGGGAAAACCCAGCTCTCGGCCCCGCCGATCCCCTGGCACCACCTCTCCGATTAGCCGGTAGGGACGGCCCAAGAGCTCTGTTGCCGCTGCCACCTCCCCCGTGGCCAGGGCGGCACGAATGCGAGAGCTGCTCACCCGCTCCCCCCTTAGTTGCGCCTCTGGGATTACCTCCACCGGAATGCAGCGTTCCGATCCCCAGGCTTGGAGGGTTTGGGCGTTGCCGGCACGGCGGTGGCCAAAGCAAAAGTCCCAGCCGATGCTGAGATGGCGAACACGCAGACCCCGTTCCAGTACCGTCTGGATGAACTCCTGGGGAGGCTGGCGGGCAAAGGCGGGGGTGAAGGGGAGTAACACCACCTGCTCAAAGCCCATCTGGGCCAACAGAGCCAGCTTCTCCGCAGGCGGCGTGAGCAGCAGGTGCTTTCGGCCCGTCAACACCTCTTGGGGGTGAGGATGAAAGGTGAGAACTGTGCGCACCCCCTGCAGGGAGTCGCGAATAGGCTGCAGCACCTTTTGATGGCCCAGGTGCAAGCCATCGAAGTTCCCGATGGCAACGGCGGTGGGTCGCAAGGTTTGAGCCAGGTCAGAAGTTACGTGCACCGCTTGGGATCCCGAACAACAAACAGCCAATTAACCACTGCCCGACAATCTCTACCAGAGCGGCCAAAGCAAAGCCATCAGCCCACTGAGGCCAACCACAGCCCACAAGCTACGTCGCAGGCGCTGCAACACAGGGTCGATTTGATAGTGGACGATCAGCCGATGCTGCGCCAGCTCCTCTTCCGATTTGGCGTAGATTGCCCCGTCGTACCAGCCGCTTTCTTCGTAGGGAATCCGCGCCTGCGCCAAGCGCCGCCGCACATAGGCCCATCCCAAGTAGAGGTGGAGCAACACCAGGCCGAGCAAGGCATTGGCCCCCAGCACCGTCCCCGAGGCGAAGTGGCCCCATTCCCCAGCAAAGCTGCCCCAGACCAGCGGCGCAACTACCAGGGCAGTCGCTCCCCAAAGGCCGACAAGCCGCTGCACATAGGGGATCCCTTCCAACACCGGCCAGCGAAAAGGAAAAGCTTCTCTCAGCTCTGCATACTGCCGCAGCGGCTGTTGCTCAGCAGGAATGGGATGGGAAGGATCCACCATACAGCCTTAATGTATCTACACAAAATGATACTGGCAGGCCCAGCCCCCCGCCAAGCCCAGGCCAGCCGCAGTTCAACCGAGGGGGGAGAGGAGTATTCTTAATGTTGTATAGAGCGTGGTCACGTTACCTCCGGTTCTACCATGAGCGTCCCAGGCGAATCTGCCGCCACCACCGCCCCCTATGTGATTTTGAGAGAGCCGGACGGCAGCCAGAGGAAGTATGTTCTCGCCGGAGCGGCCGCTTGGACGGTAGGCCGCGATGCGGACAACTCCATTGTCCTCAACGATCCCAGCGTTTCCCGCCAACATGCCCTGCTGCAGTATTTAGATGACCACAGCATCTATCTCATCGATCTGGGCAGCCGCAACGGCTCATTTGTCAACAATCGCCGCATCAGCATTCCCACCCTGCTGCAAGATGGAGATCACCTCACCCTCGGACAATCGCAGCTCGAGTTTCACAGCGGATCCCTAGCCAGCCTAGAACCCAGCTCTGCCGGCAAACCCTCAGACACCTTGGTCCTGCAGACCCGCTGGCTGATCTCGGTGGCCGTAGTTGACGTGCGCGGTTACGGACAACTGACCCAGCAACTGGACGAGCGCCTGCTTTCCCAGGTGATGGGCGACTGGTTCCGGCGCGGCGGCGACATCATCCAGCACCATGGAGGCAGTGTCGATAAATATATCGGTGACGCGATTATGGCCGTCTGGTTCCATGCACCCCAAGCGGATCCCTTACAAGCTGAACACGCGGAGATTGATCTCGATGTGAAGTCGGTCTTGCAGGCTCTGGTGAAGCTGTTCCAGATGACCGAACAACTGAACGGCGAGTTTCCCCTGCCTTCTCCCCTGCGCTTGGGGGCGGGTGTCAACACCGGCTCAGCCATTGTGCGACAGGTGGGCAACAACACCCGCCAGGAATACACCGCCCTGGGCGATACGGTTAATTTGGCCTTTCGCATCGAGAGTGCCACCCGCACCCTCAACACTGACCTGGCCATCAGCCAAGACACCTACGCTTGCTTAGCCAAACAACTAAGGCAGGTAGCCGCCTGTTTTTCCCAGCAGGCGGTGCAGCTCAAGGGGTATACCCACCCGCACCAGGTGTACTACTGCGATGTCCGCTCTCTGCAAGCAGTTCTCGAACTCTAACTAAAACGTGCGCAGAAGCTCTAAAACGTGCGCAGAAGCTGGGGATCCACCTCGCCCACATAGGTGTTGAGACCAATGGCCGTGGCAACTAGAGCCCCATCCACTTCCACCCGTCGGTACTGGGCGATGGCCTCTGCCAGGGGCACATCCACCACGCGCCGATTTTGCCAGGCCACCATGCGGTCGTACTTGCCCTGAGCAATCAAGTCCACAGCCGCCACCCCAAAAGCTGCCCCCAGCAGGCGATCCAGAGGAGAAGGAGTGCCCCCCCGCTGCAGATGGCCCAAAACCATCACCCGCGTCTCGATACCGGTGCGCAGCGCAATCTCGTTGCCTATGTAATAGCCAATGCCGCCGTAGAGAGACTGCCCCAGGCTATTGGTGTAGGTCACCGGTTCTCCGGACTCAGTGCGAACGGCCTCCGCCACCACCACAATGCTGAAATTGTTGCCCCGCTCTTTGCGGTCGAGGATCCTTTTGCAGACATTTTCCAGCTTGTAGGGGATCTCCGGGATCAGGATTACGTGGGCCCCCCCGGCAATGCCAGCACTGAGGGCGATGTGACCGGCATCCCGACCCATCACCTCCATGACCATGACGCGGCTGTGGCTGATGGCGGTGTAGGTGAGCTGATCCAAAGCCTGCACGGCCACACTCAACGCCGTGTTGAACCCCACGGAATACTCGGTGGCACCGACATCGTTGTCGATGGTCTTAGGGATCCCGACGAAGTTCCAATCCCCCTGCAAGGCTAGCTGCCGGAGAATGGCCAGGCTGCCATCTCCCCCCACTCCGATCAGAGCATCCAACCCCAGCCGGTGGTAACCCGTGATCACCTCTGCCGAGCGATCCACCAAGCTGCCATCCGGCATGGGATAGGCGAAGGGGTTGCCCCTGTTCACAGTACCCAGGATGGTGCCGCCATAGCGCAAAATGCCGGAAACCCGCTTCACATCCAGCAGCTCTGCTTCCACCGGTCGCGCCATCAGACCTGCGGTCGCGTTTTTGATGCCGTAAACATCCATGTCATAGTCGCGGGCCCGCCGCACCACTGCTCGGATAACGGCATTGAGGCCGCCACAATCGCCACCGCTGGTGAGGATCCCAATTCGCTTACGTTTTGGCATGGTGCTCCAGGATAACAGCTTGAACAAAGATATGGACTGCCCCGCTCCACAGTTTCAAGCCGACTAGACTTCACTCCTGCAAGCGGATGCTGTGCGGTTTGCTTACAGTGGTTCCGAGGCCCTAGCAGGCTGTGGCCATGGGGTACTTGACCAACCGCAGAGAAGGGGAGGCGACGGCTGGATTACAGGATCCCAAAGAGTATGTCCAGACCTGTGGGCCAAGATGCTGAGCAGAGTTTGCAGTTGGGGAGCGACTCCGCGGACAAGAGGAGTTGTTAAGCATCCTTCACAACAAAGAATTAAGAAATGTTGCCTTGCAAAGCTAGGTTTGGAAAGGTTTTCGCTATCTCTGAGGATAGATCTTGTAGGCAAGACTTGGGGGGAACCATCTGCCGAAAAACCAAAATTAAAATCACTTGTTAAGTAACCTTGATCAAAACCCATTCAAGCGAATGATGGTAGAGATGATGGAGATATTGAAGGAGCCGGTCTGAGTTGGGAGAAGCATGATGACGCAAACCATTGCCCAATGTGCGCTGCGGGGGGCCACAGAGTTGCTCAGCCGTTACCAGCGGGGAGAGCGTCACTTTCCCCAATCTTGTCTGGAGTACGCCTTCTTACGGGGGGTCGATCTGCGCCGGGCCGACCTGCGCGGGTCTGACTTGCATGGGGCCAACCTACGCTATGCCAACCTGCGCGGCAGCAATCTGGCCAATGCCGACTTGCGCTGTGCCGATCTGCGCTATGCCGACCTGGAGGGAGCCTGTTTGGAGGGAGCCAATTTAAGCGGAGCCCAGTACAACCACAACACCTGCTTCCCCGCCGGTTTCGATCCGGTAACAGCGGGGATGCAACTGTTCGAGTTTTAGCTTAATCGGCGGGAAGCCCCGCACTGTATTGGTGAGTTGTGTTGACTCAAGAGCACATCAGTGACGAGTCTTGGGAGGTGTTCACCCAAGCTTTCAAGCAAGGTGGGTGCTGCGTTGGAGCCGCAGAAAGCTCTCTAAAAAAGAGGGATCCCCAAGGGGGGATCCCAGGGGTATTTGCTCTGGGTCGCATTGGCTAGGGCTGCGTCCGGAAGCTCTTCACCTCCAAGACTGGCCCCACCTGGGCCACCGTCACCATATCTTCTTTGATCTGTCCCTGGATGGTGACTTCCAACCCCTCTTGTAAGAGCTCTTTGGGGGCGCGGAAGAGGGCGTAGTGCTGGCCGGAAGGGAGCGTCAGCACCCACACCCCCCCTTCGATATCCAGGAACTCGATGGTACCGCTGTATTCTTGCATCACTTCCTCAGCGCTAAACCGGTGCTGCTGGGCTGGGAATCCAAGATGGCTTGCGCTCCCAAATAGGCCAGGCCCAGGCAGAGCAAACCATTGAGGAGCAAGAAGGAGCGCCCCAACCAAGCAGAGGAGCCAAGCCATAGTACCCCCTCGTAGAACAGGGATCCGGACAGGAGCAGATGGGAGGCCATACCGATCGAGAGGCCGACGACCGCCCAACGCCAGCGCCGATGGCCCAGGAACAGCACCATCAACAGGCCGGGGATCAACACGCTGGCAAACAAGGGGTTCAAAGCATTGGTTTGGGCCAAGGCGGTGCCCAGCTCTGGCAGGGAGCTCCCCATCACCTGGAAGGGCCACCGGGGCGCACCCACAATGGCCAACCCTTGCAGGGGGAAGAGACCAGCGCTGCCCAGCAGGATCCCTCCCAGGAGGGGTACTGTTGCCAGCATGGGCTTGGGAGCCAGCCACCAGCGGATCAGCACCAGGATGATGTAGCCGCCCACCACCATCAGCAGCTTGGGCACCAGGGCAATCGGGCCACCATCAAACCAGAAGCGTGGGTTGAGGTAGCCGTTGTTGTTCAGATATTGCAGGAAGTCCTTCAGCCACAGCACTAGGGGGTTCTCCTCTTGCTGACCGGTGGCTCGGGCCAGGGCCCTAGCTGCGTCCAGACGACCGGCGCCGTAGAAGTTCTGCTTGTCGCCGGGCACCGGGGTGGCCGACATCTTCAGCACTTCTTCCACCTTATCCGGATCTTTGATGCCCTGAGCCTGGATCAGCGCTGCTACGCCGGCCACGTGGGGAGTGGCCATGCTGGTGCCTTGGAAGTAGGCAAAGACGGGCTCGTTGGGGTTGCGGCGGTTGATGGTCTGCTGCAGAATGCCGTACTCAGGGTGCTCGGGAGTCTTGGCCCCGCCGGGAGCGGCGATATCTACCCCAACCCCATAGTTGGAGTAGGGGGCTTTGCTGCCATCGGGCCCGGTAGCCGAGACGGCGATGACATGGGGGTAGCGGGCCGGGTAGCTCACCTCGCTTGAGTTTTCATTGCCGGCGGCTGCGATCACCGTCACCCCTTTGCGGTGGGCATAGGCTACGGCCTCTTCCATCAGTTGGGCAGAGGCACGGCTACCCAGGCTGAGGTTGATGATTGTGGCGCCGTGGTCAGCAGCATAGCGGATCCCTTCCACCACATCCGACAGGGATCCAAAGCCATTGGCATCCAGCACCCGCACCGGCATGATCTTGGCCTTGAAGGCGACCCCGGCCACGCCTAGGGTGTTGTTGGTGGATTGGGCGATGGTGCCCGCCACATGGGTGCCATGGCCGTTGAGGTCGGTGGGATCCTCATCGTCATCCACGAAGTCGTAGCCCTTCACAAATTCGGTTTGGGCCAGATCCGGCACCCGTGTCACCCCAGTGTCCACCACGGCTACCGTTACCCCTTCCCCTTGGGAGATGTCCCAGGCTTCCGGCATGCGGATGGCTCGCAGGTTCCATTGCTGGGGATAGAGGCGATCGTTGGGCACAAAAGCGGCCTGGAATTGGTAATTGGGGTGGGCATACTCGACCAGGGCTTCCCGCGAGAGCCGTTGGATTAGCCGCCGTGTGGCTCCTGGATGTTCCGCATTCACATCAAACAGGTAAATAGCCTCCTGGCGGGCAAAAGCGCTGTTGCTGCTGGGTCGCAGCGGCAAATTGTAGGCTTTGGCAAGAGCAGCAATCTCAGTCGGAGTGGCCGTGTTGACAAAGTTGACCACAATGCTGTCGTAGGGGGTGGATCCCTTACCGCAGGCCGTCACCAGCAGTGCCGCCAGGCCAGCGCAGCAGAGACCCAACCAGCGTCTGAAGTTCATCATGCACGCCCTCGGGATCCAAAATTGTTGCCACCAGTATGCCCTCTGGATGGGCAATTGACCAGAAAATCAGCACGCTGCGCCACGAGGCTGTTCCTGTTGTCAACTTTTTCGGGTGCCACTCAGGAAACCCAGAAAAAGGAATCCCTCTGGCCAAACGGTTTGTCCCGATGCATGATGGATCTGTAAGAACTTGAAATACTTCTTAACATCATTTCTCAGTATCTCGTCATCAAAGCCAAGAGAGGAATCAGCATGAGCATCGGATGGCAACGGATACTGCGCGTCGGGGCAAGCTTTTGCCTGGGGCTGTGGATTTGGCTAGGTGGGGGATCCCCGATCTGGGCCCAGCCTGCTTTGCCAGTGGTGGAGATGGAGTTGCCGCAGCCGCCGGTGCCGGTCTTGGATTTGGCGGATCAGTTGACCAGCAATCAGGAAGCGCAACTGGCCGAGCATCTAAACCGGTTAGAGGAAGAAACGGGCTGGAAGCTGCGGGTGCTGACCCAGTTTGACCAAACCCCAGGCCGCCAAGTGAAAGAGTACTGGGGCCTGAACGAGCGCAGCGTTTTGATGGTGGCCGATCCCAGGGGAGGCAACTTGCTGGCCTTTAACGTGGGAGACGCCGTGCGGGAGATCCTGCCGCGTACCTTTTGGATTGAGCTGCAATCTCGCTTCGGCAACCAGTTCTACGTGCGAGAGCACGGCACTCAGCGCGCCATTTTGGAAACCGTTGACGTTTTGGATCGCTGTTTTCACCAAGGGGGCTGCCGTGTGGTGCCCGGGCTGCCGCAGGAGCAGTGGATCCTAACGCTGCTCACCTCTATCTTAGGCGGGATCGTCTTCGGGTTTGCCGGCAAACCCCGCCACGCGGAGGAGCTGTTTAACTGGCGCTGGGCTTTGCTTATCTCTCCCTTGTGGTTCATTTTGTTTGGGGCCTTCGGCATCGGCCCGGTGATCACCCGCACCCAGGATTGGCTCCCGCTGGTGCGCAACATCCTGGGCTTTCTGGCAGGAGCCCTGGTGATCTATTTGGCCCCCATTGCCCGACCGGCAGCGGAGCAGCAGTAGCCGTCCTGCCCAGTTAAGGCCAAGCCCCATTCCCCTCTCCCTCTGGGAGGGGGGTAAGCCTCCGGGTCGAGAAAGAATCCTCCGCCTATTGTCCCCCGCAGCAAGCCAGAGGCTAGGGCGAGAACGCTGGGAGCTTCGACGGGAGCAACTTCCCAAGAGAGAATGCTAGAATCAATAGAGCTAGATTGCTGATGTAGCTCAGTTGGTAGAGCACTCGACTTGTAATCGAGCGGTCGTCAGTTCGAGTCTGACCATCAGCTTTGCAGGCGGCCCCCGCTATCCCAGGAGAGGAACTCAGCTTTGACTCTGGCGGTTTGGTTAAATTGACTTCAGTGGGATCCTGCCCCCTCACCCCCTCAGAGGCGGATCCCCGCGCAGGGTATCTGCCGGTTTGTTCCTTTGTGTTCTCTAGATGTCTATGTCGGGTCTGCCAGCCGCTACAGTTCGTCGATTGCAAAAGCTGCCCCAGGTGCCCTCGGTATGGGAAGGGGATCGCCACAGCCTACCAGGCTCCCTAGCCCTGGGATCCCAGAGCTCCTCGGGTTTGGCTGAGGGGGAGTGCATTTTATGGGTAGATGGCGTTCAGGGCGTGGTGCGAGCTATGGAGGTGGTGCCTGCTGGCTCCGGCCTTGAGCCGATGGTGCGAACTTTGATCATGGCCATGGAGCGGCCCAATGCTGCCTTGCCGGCTCGTCCGCAAAAGGTCGTTGTGCGGGATCGGGAGGTACAGTTTTTCCTGCGCGGCATTTTGCACGAGCTGGACATCAAAGTGGAATGCCAGCCGGAATTGCCGCTGATCGACGAGATCCTGCAGAGTTTTGCAGAGGCCAGTGAGCAGATCCCGCCTCCGCTGCCGGAGAACTACGCGAAGCTGCTGGCCGGCAAAGCCCTCACCCTCTGGCAAGATGCCCCCTGGGACTATCTGGAGGATCACCAAATCTTGGCGATTGAGCTAAATCGCTGGGACATTGAAACCCTCTACGTCTCGTTCATGGGGCGGCTGGGAATGGAGTACGGGGTTCTTTTTTATCGCTCGCTGCACTCCCTCAAACGGTTTCGCCAGGACGCGGGCCAACCAGATACTCCCGAAGAGATGGAGGAAGCCTTCCTCAGGCAAGATTGTCTCTATCTCACCTTCCAAGCTCGCAATCTCGAACTCAACGAGCTGCCAGACCTGGACTTGGCTGATCTGGATCCCGAAGAAATCGAGCCGAACTTCGGCACCATCCACCCTCTCGAGGGCCTGCGCGTTGTTTTGCAGGAAGACGAGGCGGCGGCTTTGGCGGTGGCTTTGGAGGCCTTGCATCGTTTTTTGAAGCAGTACCACCGCAAGCTGGAAGAGGATTTCCAACCCTGTCAGGGTCGGTATCGCATTCCCAACCCACAGGCACCAGGGGAAACCCTCTCGGTGCAAGTGCGCGCCCTGCCCGACTTGGCTGTAGAGCTTCTGGAGCTAGAAGGAGACGAAGAAGAGCACACCCAAACCTTGCTGCGAGATGATCTCGTGCCTGAGGGTGCGCAGCTCGGCCTGGGGGTGTTGCCCTGGACCACAGTGGAGGCGCTGCGCCGCACAGGGCAATGGCATCCTCTCCCCCAAAGTAAGCTGGTGCAAAGGGGTGAAGGGCTGCCGGTGGTGATCGTACGCACCTCCCGCTCCAAGGCAAAGCAGTTGATCGAGAATCTGCGCGGCGAAGGCGGGCCCCAGGGTGTTTGTTTTAACACAGGGGTGGATCCCTTTGCTGGCAGCCGCTACGCCTTGGAAATTGTCCAAACGGGCAACCGCGACCTGCACCTGTTCGGAGAATTTCCCGAAGACGATCCTGTTCACTCGATAGCCCGCGAACGCTGGGAACGGCGTTGCCGCGAGACGGGCGGCTATTGTGGCCTGGTGGTGGCGATGGGGATAAATTCCAACTGGCCAGAGCTGCAGGTGCGCCACATTCTGGCCCTGTTTGAGATGCAGGCGCTCAACCCGACGCGATTGGGTCTGGGGCCGATGGTGCGCATCAGCCGACAGTTGCACTTTCCCTAAGGATCTTGAAAAATCCTTGCGCGAAAAGTCCTTGGGCTAGCCCATGGCTACAAGCCAATCCAGGGATTGGAGCTTAATAGCATTGACTACAGCCTGTTTAAAGTGGGGTACAGGTTGCAAGAGGAAGGACAGGAAGAGATGCCAACCCATTCTTTGGATCTACGGCAAAGAGTCGTGGCAGCTTATCAGGCAGGTCAGACCTCTATCCGCCAGGTAGCTGAACGGTTCATGGTGACCAAAAGAACAGTACACCGCTGGGTGCGAC
>NZ_JANSJN010000056.1:8909-18448 GCF_047462555.1 Synechococcus sp. B60.1 | reverse complement strand
TCCGCCACCAGGGCAAAGCGGACATAGCCTTCGCCACTGGGGCCAAAGCCAGAGCCTGGCGACAGGGCAACGCCTGTGGCCCGTACCAAGTCTAGACAAAACTGGGCCGAGGAACCACGGTAGGGCTCCGGCAAAGGCGCCCACAGGTACATGGTGGCCTCCGGCAGGGGCACGGGCCAGCCGATGCGGTGCAGAGCCGCCACGGCGATATCCCGCCGCTCGCGGTACACCTGCCGCCAGTGATCCAAAAAGCTATCGGGAGCCGCCAAGGCCGCCGCCGCCCCCCGCAGAATGCCCTGGTAGGGGTGGAAGTCAATGGTGGACTTCACCAGGCGCAAAGCTCGGATCAGCTCGCGGCTGCCGATGGCATAGGCCACCCGGAACCCCCCCATGTGATAGGACTTAGAGAGGGAAAAGAACTCGATGGTGCGGGTCTTGTCCGGATCCGCCTGCAGCGCCGAGGGAGCCACCTGGCCGTCGAAACGCCAGTCCACATAGGGAAAGTCATGGGCCAGGATGATGTCGTGCTGCCGACAAAATTGCAGCGCTTCCTGCCAAAACTCCGGGGTGACGGTGGCGGTGGTGGGGTTGTGGGGATAGCTCAGCACCAAGAGGCGTGCCTGGCGACAGACCTCCGCCGGGATCTCGTCCCACTGGGGCAGGAAGCGGTTTCCCACCCGTAGAGGCAGGTAGTACGGGATCCCCCCCGCCAGATGGATCCCGCCCACATGGGAGGGGTAGCTGGGGTCGGTAACCAAAGCAATATCCCCGGGATTGAGCAGGGCCAGCGGTAGAAGGGCCGTTCCCTGCTGGGATCCGATCAGCGGCAGCACCTCCGTTTCCGGGTCGATCTCCAGGCCGAACTTCCTCAGGTACCACTTGGCACAGGCGGCGCGGAAATCAGCCGTGTCGTGAAATAGGGTGTAGCCGTAGGTGGTGGGATCCGACAAAGCCGATTGAATGGCTGCTAGAGCTTCGGGAGGCGGGGGCAGGTCTGAGGATCCCAGAGACAGGTCGATGACATCCAAGCCGGAGCGGCGGGCCTCCCACTTCGCCTGATCCACTTGGTCGAAGACATTGGAGCGGAGAGGGTGAAGTCGCTGGGCCAGAGAAAGAACCATGCAACAGCTCTTGGTGTGGAGTCTATCCTAGCTGGGGGATCCCTCTAGGGGTTATCGCCAGCGTTGGAAGAGGCGGGTAAAGAGGGCTGCGTGGCCGCCGCCGGGCCGCGGTCGAAAATCTCGATGTGCCACTGGCCACGACCGTTGCTCTCAAAGGCGATAAAGCGGCCATCGCCACTGATGGTGGGGTTGCGCACATCCCCCGGCACCCGGCTGCTGATATTCTCAACGCGGCGGGTTTGCCGGTCGTAGAGAAAAATCTCCGACTTGCCCAGCGCATTGGAGACATAGACGATGTAGCGACCGTCGGCGCTGATATCCGGCGAGGTGGCGGCCACATCGCTGGAATTCAGACCGGGCAAGTCCACCAGCCGCTGTTCCACCGTGTCGTAGAGAAAAATGTCCTGGCTGCCGCTGCGGGCAGAGGAAAACACCAGGTAGCGACCATCGCCACTGAAAGCAGGCTCCCCATCAGGGAAAATGCTGTTGAGGCCGCTGCCGGTGAGCGTGGGGCGCGGCGTGCGAAATCCTGCTGGGCCACAACCTAGCAACAGGAGGCTCAATCCGGCCCAACACAACCTGCTTGCCCAGCGGGTTGGGCTGCCTGGGATCTGGCCATCGGTCAGCATCGCCTTGCCCCTCCAACTTTTCTCCATCATACTCAGTTGGCAACTCGGCTCGGCTAGGGTTCTACCTTGACGCCCTTCCAGAAGGCCACGTAGCCGCGGATGTTGGCCGCCGCCGGCTTGGGATCCGGGTAGTACCAGGCGGCATCTTTGTTCTCCTGGCCGTTGACCACGAGGGTGTAGTAGCTGGCTTGTCCTTTCCAGGGGCAGGTGGTGTGGGTGGAGCTGGGCTGAAAGTATTCCCGCCGCAAAGATTCCGGCGGAAAATAGATGTTGCCTTCCACGGTTTCGTAGCGGTCGGTCTCCGCCACCACCACCCCGTTCCAGATGGCCCTGGGCATGAAAAACCTCCTGTCGCGAACTCTCGGTTCTCAACGTTAGTTTTAACGTTATTTTTGAAGTTGCAGATCTCGGCAAGGCCAACTGCCTTTCTTTGAGATTAGCTTTTCTGCCTGTCGTCGATCGTTGTCGTTGAGGGTTGACACCCGCCCCCGCTGGGCTGTTCTCCACTGCTATTGAGCGCTACGGCCATGGCTCGCCGCAACACCCTAGAAGATGACCTCAACTACCAGCAAGCCAAGCGCAGCCTGCGCCAGTGGGTGGCCCAACTGGATCTGCGCCCCCAAGAGATCGTGGGCCTAGAGAGGGAGCTGGAGAACTTGCAAGCGCTCTTGGACAAGCTAGAAACCGAGGTCATCCACATCGCCGCCTTTGGCCTGGTGGGGCGGGGCAAGTCCTCCCTGCTCAATGCCCTGTTGGGCGAGCCGGTGTTCGAGACGGGGCCAACCCATGGCGTCACCCGTACCCATCGAGCTGCCGTTTGGAACATCAGTTGGGAAACCCGTCCCCAACCCCCCTTGGCTGCAGCAGCCCTGCAGGGATCCCGCCTGCTGCCGGCCTCGGTGCAGTCGGTTCAGGTCAGCCACTGGCAGGGATCCCGTCTGGAGCTGATCGACACTCCCGGCCTCGATGAGGTGGACGGCGAGGAGCGGGCGCGGCTGGCCCAAGAGGTGGCGCAGCGGTCGGATCTGATCCTGTTTGTTGTCTGCGGGGATCTGACGCGGGTGGAGTTTGAGGCCCTAGCGACGCTGCGGGAGGCGGGCAAGCCCATGCTGCTGGTGTTCAACAAAATCGACCAGTACCCAGAGGCGGATCGCCAGGCCATCTACGACAAGATCCGCAACGAGCGGGTGCGGCAGCTTCTTTCTCCCAACGAGATTGTCATGGTGGCGGCCTCGCCGCGGGTGCCGCGCCTGGTGCAGAGGCCAGATGGCAGCTTTGGCGTGGAGATGGAGATCGGCCCCCCCCAAGTGGATGCTCTGCGCCTGAAAATCTTGGAAGTCTTGCATCGGGAGGGGCGTTCCCTGCTGGCCCTCAATGCTCTCCTGTTTGCCGATCGCGTCAACCAGCAGGTGATTGAGCGCAAGCTGCAAAGCCGTGCCCAGCAGGCCCAAGAGCTCATCGCCGCTGCTGCCCGCACCAAGGCGCTGGCTGTTGCCCTCAACCCCGTTACCCTGCTCGACACCTTGGGAGGACTGGCCCTGGATATTGCTCTCATCCTGCGCTTGTCCCGCCTGTATGGCTGGCCCATGAGCACTGCGGGAGCCGCCCAACTGCTGCAGAAGATCGTCCTCAGCATGCTCAGCCTGGGGGCGGGAGAATGGGTGGCGCTGTTGGGGCTGGGATCCCTGAAAACCTTGCTGGGGGGATCCCTGCCCTTTGCTGGGGGACTCTCTCTGGGGGCCTACGGTTCGGTGGCCCTGACCCAGGCGGTGTTGGCCGGGTTTTCCTGCTACGCCATCGGGGAGGCGGCCCGTCGCTACCTGGCCCAGGGAGCCAGTTGGGGGCCAGAGGGGCCCAAAGCTGCCATTGCCCAGATTTTGGCCGATTTGGACGAAGCCTCGATCACCGCCCGCCTGCGGGAGGAAATCCGCCACAAAATTGGATTCGCTCTCTCCTGACCCTCTACAACCCTCTACAATCAGAAGGCCGAGCCAATCGTTCCCATGACCTACTGTCTTGGCATCCTCACCCGTTCTGGCTTGGTGATGGCGGCAGATTCCCGCACCAACGCCGGCGTCGATTACGTCTCCACCTACCAAAAGCTGTTCGACTTTTCCCTGCCCGAAGAACGGGTAATCTTAATTTGCACCTCCGGCAACCTGTCCATTACCCAGAGCGTTTTAACGGAAGTGCAGCGGGATCTGCGCCAGCAGGAAAGCCCCAATCTCCACACCCTGCCCCATCTCTACGACGTGGCCCGCTACCTGGGATCCAAAATCCGCCACATCCAAGAGCAAGACCGACCCTGGCTGGAAAAAGACGGCATCGACGCCCAGTGCAGCTTCCTGTTGGGAGGACAGATCCGCGGTGAGGAGCCGGCCCTCTTCTTGATCTACAGCCAGGGCAACTGCATCCAGGCCACCCCAGAAACGCCTTTTTTGCAGGTGGGGGAAACCAAATACGGCAAGCCCATCTTGGATCGCACCCTCTCCTACGAAACCCCCCTGGAGGATGCAGCCAAATGTGCCCTCCTCTCCATCGACTCCACCATGAAGTCCAACATCTCTGTCGGCCCCCCCATCGACCTGGTGATGGTGCCGGCCAATCAGTTCAAAGTTACCCATCGCCTGCGCCTGCGCACCGGGGATCCCTACCTGGCCAAGATGCGCAAGCTCTGGGAGAGCGCCCTCAAACAGGCCTTCGACCAAATGCCCCCCATCGAGTGGGACTACTCAGATTCAGCCGATCGAGAAGAAGAGCTGATCGACTGAGCGGGGGAGATTGGTAGGATAGGGTAGCTTTACCCAGCCCTTGTCATGTCAGCCCACACCTTTCAGGACTTGATCTTTCGCCTGCAGCAGTTTTGGGGGGAACAAGGCTGCCTCATCCTGCAGCCCTACGACCTGGAAAAAGGCGCCGGCACCATGAGCCCCCACACGTTTTTGCGTGCCCTGGGACCGGATCCCTGGCGGGTGGCCTATGTCGAACCTTGTCGTCGCCCCACCGACGGGCGCTACGGCCAAAATCCCAACCGCCTGCAGCACTACTTTCAGTACCAGGTTCTGATCAAGCCTTCCCCCGACGACATCCAAGAGGTGTACCTAGACAGCCTGCGGGCTTTGGGCATCAATCCAGCAGAGCATGACATTCGCTTTGTGGAAGACGACTGGGAATCCCCTACCCTGGGTGCCTGGGGGGTGGGCTGGGAAGTGTGGCTGGACGGCATGGAGGTAACCCAGTTCACCTACTTTCAACAGGTGGGCGGGCAGGATTGCCACCCGGTTTCTGTAGAGATTACCTATGGACTGGAGCGCCTGGCCATGTACCTGCAGGGGGTGGATTCGGTTTTCGATCTCTGCTGGAGTGAGCACCCTTCCCTGGGCCGGATTACCTATGGGCAAATCTATTTCCAAAATGAGGTGGAGCAGTCCTACTACAACTTCGAGTATTCGGATCCCGAGATGCTGCTGGAGCTGTTCCGCCTCTACGAAGCTGAAGCCAAGCGCTTGATTGAAACCACGCAGCAGAAGCTGCAGAAACAGGTGCTTCCCGATCGGCTGGCGGTGTCGCTACTCCTGCCCGCCTACGACTATGTGCTCAAGTGCTCCCATACCTTCAACCTGCTCGATGCCCGCGGCGTCATTGCCGTGGCCGAGCGCACCCTCTACATTGGGCGCATCCGCAACCTGGCCCGACAATTGGCAGAGCTGTACGTCAGCCAAGCCGATCGCCCCGGCTCCAGCTATGCCCTAGGGCAGCCGGAACCCACTCTGATCTCCAAAGGCGCCCGGTCTAATGGCTAGGGAAAAAGATCCCTGTTTTCGCTATGATGAGGGATTGGCATCAGCAGGCGCTGGCCTACCATAGCCACCCCTTACCTTAGGATAATCGTCACTCTCGTTTTCACCCTCTTTTCCTGACCAGTCCACCTTATATTCCCGGAAAAATCTTTATGTTTCGCCATCCCGTCACGCGGGTTTCCATCTTTATCGATGGGAACAATATGTTTTATGCCCAACAAAAAAATGGCTGGTTTTTCGACCCGCGCCGAGTCTTGGATTATTTTGTTAGGTCACAGCCCAATGTCGAGCTAGTCAACGCATTTTGGTACACCGGCATCAAGGATCCCAACGATCAAAGGGCCTTTCGAGATGCTCTGATCAGCTTGGGTTTCACGGTGCGCACCAAGATCCTCAAAGAATATCGAGACGAAGACTCCGGCCGCTACTTCCAGAAGGCCAACCTGGATATCGAGATCGTTATCGATATGTTCAACACGGTTGGGCAATACGACAGGATCATCTTGTTTAGCGGCGATGGCGATTTTGAGCGGGCCGTCGAGCTGTTGCGCTCCAAAAACACCTTGATTACCGTCGTCTCCACCGAAGGAATGATTGCCCGCGAGCTGCGCAACGCCACCGATCGCTACATCGACCTCAACGACATTCGCCCCTACATCGAGAAGCTAGACAAGTAAGGCCGAGATTCTGGGCCGATCCCTCTGCTGTCGAGCCGGCCCCACAGCTCCCTGGCGGAGTTGCCACAACTCATCTGAGTTCCTTCTGGTTTCTCCGCCTTGAGGGAAAATCTGCTGAGTAAGATTGCTGCCACGCGAGCGCCCCATCCGTTACATCGACCATAGTCGGCGTTGCCGGGAAAAGCTGTCCCAGCCGCTTTAAGTTGCTCTGGCAACCGTCAGAAGGGTTGTTATAGTCATTATCAAATAGCAATGAAACACTTCTCCACCTCGTTATTACTACGCAATGCTGTCGCTCTAACTCCCCTCTCCCTCTGGGAGAGGGGCCGGGGGTGAGGGATGGGAGAGGGGCCGGGGGTGAAGGCGGGTCGGCGGCAAAGTGTCTTAATCTGGTTTGAAACGACTCTATCTTCCTCCTTGCCGGTTAACTTCTGGACAACCTTGACCTGGGCAGAGAGCCAAAGAGGCTAGCATTGTAAAAAATCTTTGCCCTGACAGGTTCTTATGACCGACGTTCCCGTCTCCCGCATTCGCAACTTTTCCATCATCGCCCACATCGACCACGGCAAATCCACCCTGGCCGACCGGCTCCTGCAAGAAACCGGCACCGTTTCAGCCCGCGAGATGAAGCCGCAGCTTCTAGACAGCATGGAACTGGAGCGGGAGCGGGGCATCACCATCAAGCTGCAGGCGGCCCGCATGAACTACCGCGCCCAAGACGGCCAGGACTATGTCCTCAACCTCATCGATACGCCGGGGCACGTGGACTTTACCTACGAAGTCTCCCGCTCCCTAGCAGCCTGCGAAGGGGCGCTGCTGGTGGTGGATGCCTCTCAAGGTGTGGAAGCGCAGACCCTGGCCAACGTCTATCTGGCCCTGGAGAACAACCTGGAAATCATCCCGGTCATCAACAAAATTGACCTGCCGGGGGCGGAGCCGGAGCGGGTCATCGCCGAAATTGAACAGGTGATCGGCCTCGATTGCAGCGGGGCGATCCTGGCTTCTGCCAAAATGGGCATCGGCATCCAAGAGATCCTAGAGGCTATTGTGCAGCGGGTGCCCCCGCCGCAGGATACGGTGGCGGATCCCTTGCGGGCTTTGATTTTCGATAGCTACTACGACTCCTATCGCGGCGTGATTGTCTATGTGCGCATCATGGATGGGGAGGTGAAAACGGGGGATAAGATCTGCTTCATGGCCTCCGGTCGGGAGTACGAAATTACCGAGCTAGGGGTGATGCGCCCCCATCAAGAGCCGGTTGAGTCTCTCCATGCGGGGGAAGTGGGCTACATTGCCGCCGCCATCAAAAGTGTCGAGCACGCCCGTGTTGGGGATACTATCACGCTTGTCCATCGCAGGGCCTCTGAACCTCTGCCGGGCTACAAAGAAGCCAAGCCGATGGTCTTCTGCGGCCTCTTCCCCAGCAACTCCGATCAATACGCCGAACTCAAAGAAGCTCTGGAAAAACTGAAGCTCAACGATGCTGCCCTCTACTTTGAGCCGGAAGTTTCCCCTGCCATGGGCTTTGGCTTCCGCTGTGGTTTCCTGGGCCTGTTGCACATGGAGGTGGTGCAGGAGCGCCTGGAGCGGGAATACAACCTGGATTTGGTGATTACCGCTCCGACAGTGGTATACCAGGTTACCCTCAATGATGGCTCGGTCATCCGCGTAGATAACCCCAGCAAGCTGCCTCCTCCTAACGAGCGCGTCAGCATCGAGGAGCCTATTGTTCGGGTGGAGGTAATCCTGCCGGAGGAGTTTGTTGGTACGGTGATGGAGCTGTGCGAGACCAAGCGCGGCACCTTTAAGGATATGAGGTACCTGGCTCAGGGCCGCACGACGTTGGTGTACGAATTGCCTTTGGCGGAGGTGGTCACCGACTTCTTCGACCAGTTGAAATCTCGCACCCGCGGCTACGCCAGTATGGATTACCAAATGGTGGGTTACCGCGCCGACGATCTGGTGCGTTTGGACATCCTAATCAACGGGGACGTGGTGGATTCTCTGTCCACAATCGTGCATCGGGACAAAGCTTTTTATGTGGGCCGGTCTCTAGTAGCCAAGCTGCGCGAGCTGATCCCACGCCACCAATTTGAGGTGCCCATTCAGGCAGCGATTGGCTCTCGGGTGATAGCCCGCGAAACCATTCCTGCCCTGCGCAAAAATGTCCTGGCCAAGTGCTACGGGGGGGATGTGACCCGCAAGCGGAAACTTTTGGAAAAGCAAAAGGAGGGGAAAAAGCGCATGAAGGCGGTGGGAACCGTGGAGGTGCCCCAAGAGGCGTTTATGGCAGTGCTGAAGTTGCAAAATGACTAGCCCAGTCTTACGACGGGAAGAGGTGTTGGCCTGGCTCCAGGAGCAGGTGCCTCCCCCTCGCCTTCGCCACATTTTGGGGGTAGAGGCGATGGCCCGGCAACTGGCGATCCATTATGGGCTGGATGAGCAAAAAGCTGCTTGGGCAGGGCTGATGCACGACTTGGCCAAGTCCTTCCCCCCGGAGCAACTGTTGCAAAGGGTGGCTCAGGAACGGGAGCTGGACGAAATTGAGCGGGCCGAACCCCACATTCTCCACGCCGAGGTGGGATCCCTGCTGGCACGGGAGCGATTTCAGGTGCAGGATGCAGAGATCTTGGCGGCCATCGCCAACCACACCCTGGGACGCCCCGGCATGGATCCATTGAGCTGTGTGGTTTTTGTAGCCGATGCTCTGGAGCCGAATCGGGGCAGCAGCCCAGAATTGGAGCGGTTGCGGCAGATGGCTTTTGTAGATTTGTCTAAAACCGTGGTGGGAGTCTGTGACTTGAGCCTAAAATTTTTGCTAGATCGGAATCAAGTGGTTCATCCGCGCACCCTCATGACTCGGAATCATTTTCTGCTGCATCCTTTAGATAGAAAGGATGTAGAGAAGGTTATGTCCCAAAGCAACTCAGTCGTTTCAGGAGGGTTTTAGTTGCTACAGCCCATGCCTGCCCGTGCCAGGGATCCCATCTATCGCATGGCGTTGACCGCAGCTCGCGCAGCGGAAGAAAAAAAAGGCGGCGACATTGTCTTGCTGGATGTATCCCAAATTTCCACGTTGGCGGATTACTTCCTTTTGATCAGTGGCTACTCGCTTACGCAAGTACGGGCCATTGCCCGAGCAATTGAGGAAAAGGTTTGGGAGGAGTGGCAACAGAGTCCGCGCCGCATCGAAGGTCAAGAGTCAGGCTCCTGGATACTGATCGACTATGCCGATCTCATTGTCCATGTGCTCATGCAGGAGGAAAGAGACTACTACGACCTAGAATCTTTCTGGATCCAGGCCCAGCGAGT
>NZ_JANSJN010000056.1:2696-8809 GCF_047462555.1 Synechococcus sp. B60.1 | reverse complement strand
GTGCGGGATGTGGTCAAGCAGAAGCTGCAACAAGCTTCTTTTGGCGTTGACCCCTATGCGGGATCCATGTCGGAAGCTTTTTACGGGTAGAGAAGCACGGGCTTAGGCTAAACTGCGAGAACATTGCCTCGCCCTGGTATGTTGCCCGTCTACTATTCAGAGACCTTTCTTCGCCACGATACGGGCCCCTTTCATCCCGAGCGCCCGGCTCGACTGCAGGCCATTGTCAAGGCGCTGCGCAGCGCTTCTTTTGCCGACTGCCTGGAGTGGCGGGATCCCCCCTTGGCCGATCTTGCGGAACTGGAGCGGGTTCACCCGCGCTGGCACATTCAACAGGTGGCCGAGTTGGCCGCGAGGGGCGGGGGACGCATCGACGCAGATACTTCCGTTTCCGCAGCAAGCTTCGAGGCGGCGCGCTTGGCGGTGGGAGCCTGGATTGCTGCTTCGGCCTCGGTTTTGGCCGCAGCTCAGCCGGCTTTGGTGCTGTGTCGCCCGCCGGGGCATCACGCGGAGCCGGAACGGGCAATGGGGTTTTGTCTCTTCAGTAACGCCGCCATTGCCGCCCTCTGGGCCCTGGATCAGCCGGGGGTGAGGCGGGTGGCAATTTTTGATTGGGATGTGCATCACGGCAACGGCACGCAGGCGGTGGTGGAGCGCCACCCTCAACTGCTCTATGCCTCCATCCACCAGTTCCCCCTCTACCCCGGCACGGGCTTGGCCCAGGAAACCGGGATCCACGGCAACCTCTGCAATGTGCCGCTGCCTGCTGGGTCGGATTGGTCGGCCTATAAAAAGGCTCTCGATGAGAAGGTTTTGCCCTTCTTGCGAGCCTTCCAACCGGATTTGCTGCTGGTGAGTGCGGGCTTTGACTGTGCCAAAGGGGATCCCTTGGCCAGCATGCTGCTGGAGCCGGAAGATTTTGGCCGTATGGCCCGCCTTTGCCTGGAGGAGGTGACCTGCAAGACCGTCTTCGGCCTAGAAGGGGGCTATGACCTGGAGAACCTGGCCCGCGGCTGGCTAAGCCTAGCTCAAGCTTGCCTGAAGGGTTAGCCTTTCCACTTCACCTTGGGCAGGATCTGCCGCACATCCACCCGGTCTTTGTACTTGAGAGCAAAGTTGAGCAGCGAGTCCAAAAGGGAGTCAGACAGATAGTGGGGCTGTAGGCCCAGGTCTAGGAGCTTGGTATTTTTGGCGTTGTAGTAGTGCTCCTCCAGCTCGACACGGGGGTTTTCTAGGTAGTTGATCTCCACCTTCAGCCCCATGGTGGCTCCGGCTTTTTGCACCATCAGCGCCAGTTGCTCCACGCTAAATTGCTCCGTAAACTGGTTCATCACCCGAAACTGGCCCGGCTCAGCGGGATGGGCGATGGCCAACTCCACACAGCGCACTGTGTCACGGATATCCAGGAAGCCACGGGTTTGGCCCCCCTTGCCGTACACCGTCAGTGGGTGCCCCACCGCCGCCTGAATGCAAAAGCGGTTTAGAGCCGTACCGAACACGCCATCGTAGTCGAGGCGGTTGATCAGCACCTCATCCATGCCAGTTTCTTCTGTCAGCACGCCGTACACCACTCCTTGGTTGAGATCCGTGGCGCGCAGGCCCCAGACGCGGCAGGCGAAGTGGATGTTGTGGCTGTCGTGCACCTTGGAGAGGTGATACATGGAACCCGGCTGCTTCGGATAGGGCAGGGTGTCCTTGCGGCCGTTGTGCTCGATGGTGATGTACCCCTCCTCGATGTCGATGTTGGGGGTGCCATACTCACCCATGGTGCCCAGCTTCACCAGGTGGCAGTCGGGAAACTCCTCCTTGATGGCGTAGAGGATGTTCAGGGTGCCCACTACATTGTTGACCTGGGTCATCACCGCATGTTCGCGGCTAATCATCGAGTAGGGAGCAGAGCGCTGCTCGCCAAAGTGGACAATGGCCTCCGGCTCAAAGCGACGCATGCAAGAAATGAGGGCCTCGTAGTTGGTGACGTCGCAAACGAAAATGGGAATATCCTTGCCGGTCAGCCCCTTCCAGCGATCCACCCGCTGTTCGAGCTGGGCAATGGGCGTCAGGGTAGAAACCCCTAGCTGCAGATCCCAGAGGCGGCGCACGTAGGAATCAAGAATGGCCACCTCATAGCCCCTGTTGGACAGGTGTAGGGCCGTTGCCCAGCCACAGTATCCGTCACCACCAATAACCAGGACTTTCATCAGGGAAGCGAAATTCGGCTGCTCACGAATCTACCAAGTTATGGCACCGAAGACAAATATCTCAGGATCCCATTAATCAACCTGAGGAGGGTTGTCTAGGGTGTAGACGGTGGTCTCAGCAGCAATGGCGCGGCGCAGGTGGGCGGGAACCTGGTAGAGTCCCAGGAGGGTGATGCCATCGATGAAGCGCAGCGCTCCGCGGGCGGGATCCAGGTGTTGGGCCAGGATCTGATCCACCTGTTCGGGCTCCGGCCTGGAAGAGATGGGATCCTGGGCTGCCAGGGCAAACCCCAGCGGCCCGCCGTAGGTGGGGGCGTAGATAGCGTAGGGCTGCACAGCAGCAAACACCGTTTTCAGGGTGTGAACGATGCGAGTGTGCTGCCACAACTCTACCGGCCCCGTCGGCCCAGCTTGGATGACAAAAGCCCCAGCGGGCCGCAACTTCGAGTGGATCTGGCAAAAAAACTCCTGGGTAAAGAGGCGGTAGGCCGGGCCGGACTCAATGGGATCCGACAGATCGGAAAGGATCGCGTCCCAGACCGGCTCCGTCTGGTGAAGAAAATCCAAGGCGTCAGCGATCACCACCTCTGCCCGCGGATCCTCAAAGGATCCTTGGTGCATTTCCGGCAGATGCTCTCGACAGGCCTCCACCACCTCCCCGTCGATGTCCACCATCACCACCTGCTCCACCGAGCGCCAACGCAGCACCTCCCGCAGCGTCGCCCCCTCCGCACCGCCCAATATCAACACTCGCCGCGGGATCCCACCCGCCTGGACGACCTGCACCAGGGCCGGGTGAACCAGAGCCTCGTGGTACAGGAATTCGTCCACGGTGGTGGACTGCCAGTGGCCATCCAGCATCAGGCCCTTGCCGTAGGCTCCCGTCTCGGCGATAAGCATCTCCTGAAAAGGGGTTTTTCGGTAGGCCAGAATGCGCGTGATGGCACGGGCAGTGTAGTCCCAGGGGGTGAAGTACTCCTGTGCCCAGAAGAAGCTCTTTGGGATGTTCATAGAACCCCTTACAAAAAGCGGCGGGATCTCAGCGCCTTCGTCTGGCCGTTTCACAGCTCAGCGCTTCGGGAAAATCCGCCATCTCTTCAACAGGTACCGCATCCGTGGTTCGGCGAGGCAGCTTGCGCAGCGAATGCCGCCGCGCTTGAAACACCTGGATCAAGTATTCACAGGCTGCTTCGGGCCGCGTGTGGCGACCACAGGTGAACACATCCACCGCTGCATAGCCCGCTTCGGGCCAGGTGTGAATGGAGATATGAGATTCTCCCAAAAGGGCCAGCGCCGTGATCCCCTGTGGCTCAAATGGATGGCAAAGCTCACCCAAGAGGGTGGAGTTGGAGCGTCTTGCTGCCTCCCGCAAGGCCTGTTGCACAAGGGAGACATCATCCAGAAGTTTGGCCGGGCAGTCGTAAAGCTCTAGGATGCAGTGGATCCCAATCAGAGCCAGAGACCTATCCCCTAATTGGCCAGATAGTGTGTGCAGCATACTATCCCCTAATTGGCCAGATAGACTACCGAAGCCGTGCGAACAAAAAGCACAGCTTTACCATCTTCTCATAGATGCAGCTAGATTACACCCCGCAACGGCTTTTTTCTTAACTGAGAATTAACCTTGACGTTCTCTGCAGCCCTGCTAGCTTGCTCCCGCGCAGCGGTAGAGCAGCGATTCTTTCACAACTTGCAGTAGCTGCTGGCAGGCAACCTCTACTTGCTGTGCCACACCATTCTTTGCCGCTCTGACCGATTTGCCTATCCAGTTGGCCAAGGGCCTCGGCTAGCCAAGGCGCTCGCCTGAGATCCAGGCACAAAAAGGGATCGCGATAGCTGCCCACCCCGCTGGCGGCATCTCGAACGTGGCGCAAGGGGAATTGTTCAGCAGTTCCGCTTCCTGCCCAACGACCGGCTGACAGTGCCGGGGATCCCTGGAAGAGTCCCCCTCTCAAGGTTCCCAGAGCGGTTAGTCTAGACTGTGGACAGTTACGTTCCTCTCAATCAGAGCAGAGGCTGTCGATGGACACCACCGAGGCCCTCCAAGTTCTCAACCTGCCGTCGGATGCCAGCGAACGGGAGATCCGGAGGAAATGGTTGCGAGAATATCAAACCCTCAGTACCGCCCTCTTGGAGCTGGAGGACGAACGGCAAAGACCCTTGCTGGAGGCGCAACTGGCGCGGCTCAACGAGGCACGGGATGTGTTGCTCAGCGGCGGATCCCAGGCTGAGAAGGAGTTGGCTTGGGCTAGCCCAGAAGACTTACCCCCCCAGGTCATCGTGCTGCTTTACCAAGCCAATGGCCAAGAGGGGATCTGCACACGCCAGATCGGGGGGCAGGACATTGTTATTGCGTTTGAGAGCGCCTTCGGGGCGAAAAAATATGCCCAAAGGCTGGCCCAGCAGGGGCTGCCCAAGCCGGTGGCCGAGCGCTTTGATACCCAGGAGATCGTTGATTTTTGTCGCGAAGGGGGCTACGGGCTGATGGTAGTTCCAGCCAGCGAGGTGCTGGAGCCGCTGGAGGAGAGTACGGAAGCCGCGCGGAATTGGCAGGGCAAATCCTGAGGAGCTGCACTTCAGTCCGCTCACCCAGGTTGCGTTGAGAGGGTCTTCGATGATCACTGCTGAGCCGATCTCTGCAGAAGAGTTTCGCCAGATCATGGACGCGGATCTGGAGGCTTCCTGTGAGGCTTTTGGCCTGAGGGGAGAGTACCTGCGCCTGCAACAACAGCAACTGCGCTTCTGGGGCATGCTGGCCCTCTGCCTGTTGGTGATTGCTCTGGTGATCTTCTTGGGGATGCGGGATCCCGGCTATTGGCTGCTGTATGCAGCAGCCGTCCTGTTGCTGGGGGTGGTTTTGCTGGGGCTATTGTGGGCCAGCCTGGAGCTACAGCAGAGCCTGCGCCGCATCCGCCAGCGCTGGCAAGAGGCCCATCTCCTCAGTAGCTCACCCAAGATCATGGAGTTTGCCAGCGACTTAGCTCGCAAGGTAAAAGAGTACAACCGCTGGGTGCAAGAGCTACAACAGTCGCTGGAGGGGGGCCAGTATTGGCGAGATTTTCGCCAACTGAGTGAGGCCGAGCAGAGGTATATCCAGTCGCTCTTTTTGCAGGTGCGGGCCCAACTGGTAATGGCGCTGCAGGTGTGCAGAGCTTTAATCGAGAATCCACAAGCCTCCGTAGCTCAGTATCTCAACCAAATGGTTGCCCGGGATCAGCAACTGTTGGAACAATTTGTCGCCAAAAACTTGACTGCCAACCGCTACGTAACCATGGCCCGCGAGCTATCTGCCCTGGAGGCAGATTTGCAAAGCCGCCTCAGAGTCCTGGGATCCCAGTGATAGTCTGGTGGGTCGATGTTCGGCAGCTTGTTCATGAGAAGCAGAGGCACCGCAGCGCTGTACATCCTGCTGGGTTTGGGCCTGCTGGGGTGCGGGGATCCCAACGTGCCGCTGACCCAGCCGCCTCCTGATGCTTTCCGGGTCAGCACCCCGCGCCCCCCGCGCTTGGATCTCTATCCCACGCCGCCGCCAACGCCCACCCCTACGCCGACGTTGCCCCCCGGCTTGCTGGAGCTCACGGCCCGTTGGCTGGGGATCCCGTGGCTGCCGCAGCGGCGCGAGACCAGCCCGGTGCGGTTGAGCGCCCGCTTCCTCGATATCCCGTTGCCGCCCAAGCCTCGCCCCTCACCCCAGCCTTCCCCTACTCCGACAGGGGAAGAGGAGAAGCAGCAAAGCCACAAGACCTAGGTTCTGCTCTGCGGCCTGGAAACCTAAGCGACCACCGTCAGCGGCTCCGTTTCTCGTACGCGCAGCTTTTCGCAGAGGATGATATCTGTCAAGATGGAGCTGGCCATCATGCCCGTATGGATCTCCAGCTTGGCTCCTGGCACCGCCTCGAACAGCAGCCGCTGCCC
>NZ_JANSJN010000056.1:0-2596 GCF_047462555.1 Synechococcus sp. B60.1 | reverse complement strand
GCCCCTGACTGGCGCACCGGATTGTATTGCAAGCTAAATCCATAGGTGCGGCGGTCGTAACCCAGGCGGTAGGTGATGTCCACCTGCTGGCCTGACTGCAGATCCACCGTCGTCTCTGCCCCTACCCGCAACGGACCATACAGTTGCTGTAAAAAGCCCAAAACAAGCTGCTCCCGCGTGGTGATGCGGTCAAACAAAAACGGCGAGGCTCCGGCCAAAAAACCGTTGGAGTAGGTCACCCTCAGGTTGGTGTAGTCGAAGGTATTGGCCGCAAAAGCCCCGATCACCGCGTCGAGGCCGATGCTGCCGGCAGTATAGCTTTGGGTGCGCCCATTGGAGTAAAACGACTGGCTGCTGCTGACGCCGGTGTTGAGCCAGATTCCCTGTTCGATGGGCAAAGCGGAAAAGCGGGGCGGCGGATCCGACGCCGTCTTAGGGGGTCGCCAGAGGGGAAAAGAACGAGTTAGGGCTGCCCCCAGTTGCAGTCGGGCGAGCTGGATGCGCTCGGTGGTCTTGGCCAAGGCCAGATCGGGATCGGTGTCGATGTTGCCGAATTGTCCCAGGGCGTCGATGTAGTCGGCGGCTATGCGGTAGCTGAAATCCAAGCCAGTGTTGCCGAGGCGGAGGGTGGGCGAGCTGTAGCTGGCACCAAGGCGATTCTCCACAATCTGGAACCCCAGCCGCCCGCTGAAAAAACGCTCCTGATACGCATAGGTGTAGGTGACTTGGCCGCCGTTGCCGGTGGTAACGCGGTGTTCGACCTGAGCCCGCAAGCGCCGGGCAAACTCCTCGAAGACGATCCCGCGCAGCTCGGCAAACAGCGAGGTTTGGGCATTGGCTTCCGGTTGCCGCCAACGAAAATCAGCCCGCAGCCCGATCCCATCGCGGATCCCTTGATCGCTGCCCCAAAGGCGTTGCGGATACAGTTGTGGGGAGAGCACCAGGCTGAGATGGGGATCCTGCAGCAGCTCGAAGTTGGCCTGCAGGATCAGGCCGCGCCGCAGCTCTTCCCGGTCGAAGTCATCGTAGAAAAGGCTGACCGGAGGCTGACGGTTCAATGAGTCAAAGCGCAGCCGAATGGGCAGGGGCAGAAACAAGACCTGGTCGAAAACCAGTTGGCCAGCTTCGGCAATCAACAGGCTGGAACCATCCGCCTGCAAGGTAGAGGTCGCCCGCGGGCTGCGGATCTCCAGCTCTGGCGGATCGAGAGGGTCATTGGTCAGCCGCACCTGCTCTCCTTCCCAGTTGTTGGCATCGAAGCGGATGCGAACGGCGCGAAAGCGCACCAGCCGCTGCGGCGAGAGGGCTGCTGCCGGAGAGCCGCTGGCCTGCAACTGGCCAATATCCACCTGCCCGAAGGCCTCTTCCAAAAAGCCCTGCTCCCGCCCAAAGTCGTATTCCAGCCGGGATCCCTGGATGCGCTGCTGATCCAACTCGATGGAAACGTTGCCCTCGGCCACCGCTCGCCGCTGTTGCAGCTCGATGCGCAAGCGATCTGCCCGCAGCACAGAGCGGCCCAGACGCATCTCCACGTTGCCCTCGGCCAGGAAAACCTGCGCCCGCTGGTCGAAGGTTTGGCGATCCGAGCGCAGCCGTAACGTGCGATCCGCAAGGGCGTCAGTCGTAGCCCCTGGCGGAGCAGCTGCCACCCGGCCTTTCTGGGCTGAGGCAGGAGCAGCCGTTGCCAGACCAAACACCCCCAAGCAAAGCCAGAGCCACCAAAACCCTTTCATATTCCCCTAAACCTGGCACAAAACTTCAGCCCAAGCCCCTAGGCTGGCTCAGCCCGTTGTTGGCGGGGCAGGGTTGAGGGCGCGGTTGAGCTTGCCGCTGCGGTAGCCCTCCAAATCGAGACTGACGTAGAGATAACCAAAAGATTGCAGGGCCTTGACCAGCGCTGCCAGATCGGTTTTTTGCACAAATTCCACGATTTGATGAGGGGGCAGTTCGATGCGGGCAGTATCTTTCTCAGAGCGCACGCGCACCTGCTCCCAGCCCAAGCTGCGCAGATAGCGCTCTGCCGCCCCCACTCGACGCAGCTTCTCGGCGGTGATTGCCTCGCCATAGGGAAAGCGGGAGCTGAGGCAGGGCTGGGCCGGTTTATTCCACCAGGGCAGACCCAGGTGGCGAGAGAGTTGCCGCACCTCCAGCTTGCTCATCCCCACCTCTGCCAAGGGAGAACGCACGCCTCGCTCTCGGGCCGCCTGCGCTCCCGGTCGATAGTCGGCCAGATCGTCGGCGTTAAGGCCATCTGCCACGTGGTCGTATCCCTGAGTTTTAGCCACCTGGCGCAGGGTGTCGTGCAAGTGGCTTTTGCAGAAGTAGCAGCGGTTGGCAGGGTTGGCAGCGTAGCGGGGATCCTGCAACTCGTGAGTCTCGACGATCTGGTGGCGAATGCCGATGTATTGGGCTTGCCGGATGGCCTCCTCCAGATCTTCAGGCAACAGCGCCGGGGAAGCGGCGGTGACGGCCAGGGCCTGCTCCCCCACCTGATCCCAGGCCAGTTTGGCCACCAGGCTGCTATCGACCCCGCCTGAGTAGGCCACCAAGACCCGCCCCATCTCGGCGAAGATTTGGACAAGCTGGTGGAACTTGC
>NZ_JANSJN010000055.1:0-18474 GCF_047462555.1 Synechococcus sp. B60.1 | reverse complement strand
CGATGAGCAACACAAGCGTTGTAGAGGTAACAGTGCAAACGGCGGGCAGACAACAAAGCCCGCTCTTGGGTTTTGTTAGGGTACAGCCGAAAGGTCTGCCGCCTGACTACCAGTGCAGTTTCTGTCACCTTTATAGCTCAGTCGAAGCTACAACAGCTATAGCATAGAAATTGGCAAGTTTTATGGTCGAACTACGAAGCAGCGCTCACGCAGTCTTTAGGATTCACCTGCACGTAGTGTTTGTAACAAAATACCGATGCAAAGTCTTAACCCAAGCAATGCTGGAAGTAATGAGGTCTGTTTTAGAAAGAGTTTTGGTCGCTAACCGGAGTGTGCTAATTGCGTTTGATGGTGAGCCAGACCATGTTCACCTGCTCATCGACCTGCAGCCTGATAACAACCTATCTAACCTCGTTTCTTTTCTCAAGTCAGCATCAAGTCGCATACTAAGGCAACAGTTTGGAGAGCTAAGGCGTACTGGGGAAAAGCAAAGCTCTGGCACGATTCTAAATCCTGTGGCGGTGCACCCCTAGAAACAGTGAAACAGTACATCCAGAGTCAAGAGGGTTAGACAACCAGGTTAACCAGCTTCTTCGGCACCACGACGACCTTCTTCGGAGTCACCCCTTGCAGATACCTTTGGGCCGCCTCCGACTGCAAAGCCAGCCGCTCCTGTTCCTGGGGCGTGACATCGGCAGGGGCTTCAAAGGAGCCGCGCAGCTTGCCGTTGACCTGCACCACAATGGTTACCGTGTCGGCCACCAGCGCCGCCGGGTCGTAGCTGGGCCATGACTGGCGATGCACCGAGTCTGTACCGCCCACTGCCTGCCAAAGCTCCTCAGCTATGTGGGGGGCAAAGGGAGCCAAGAGCAGGATCAGGGTGCGGATCCCTTCTGCATAGACTGGCGAGTCTGGGATCCCCGCCTCGGCCAGGGCATTGCTCAGCTTCATCAGCTCGGCAATGGCCGTGTTGAACTGGTACTCCTCCAGATCCTCACTGACTTCCTTGATGGCCGTGTGGACGGCGCGGCGCAGATCCCTTTCCGCTTTGGTCAGGGATCCCGCCTCAACCTTGGCCTGCAGCAGCTCGGCGGCTTTGCCTTGCAAGGACTCCGTCCCGCTAGCGCGAACGACAAAGTCGTACACCTGCCGCCAGACGCGGTTGAGAAAGCGAAACTGCCCTTCCACGTCGGCATCGTCCCATTCCAGGTCCTTTTCCGGCGGCGCCTTGAAGAGGATAAACATGCGGGCTGTGTCGGCTCCGTAGTGGGCCAGCACCTCCTCTGGATCCACGCCGTTGCCCTTGGATTTGGACATGGTGGCGTAGATAACTTCCAGAGGCTCGCCGGTCTCTGGATCCCGCGGGTCGTTGGGATCCTTGACCAGAGCCGCTGGGATCCAGCGATCCTTGCCGGACTTGTTGGGGTTGTAGTAGGTGCGCCCCTGCACCATTCCCTGCGTCAGGAGGCGGGAGAAGGGCTCGTCAAAATTCAACAGCCCCAGATCCCGTAGCACCTTGGTGAAAAAGCGGGAGTAAAGCAGGTGCAAAATGGCGTGCTCGATGCCGCCCACGTATTGATCCACCGGTAGCCAGGCGTTGACCAAATCCTTGCGGAAGATCTCGCGCTCGTTGCAGGGATCACTAAAGCGCAGGAAATACCAGGAGGAGCAGATGAAGGTGTCCATGGTGTCGGTCTCGCGGCGGGCCTCGGCGCCGCAGGTGGGGCACTTCACCTTCACCCAGTCCTCCCGCTGGGCCAAGGGAGACCCCCCTCGCCCCGTCAGCTCCACATCCTCCGGCAACAGCACCGGCAGATCCTCCTCTGGGACCGGCACAATGCCACAGTGGGGGCAGTGGATCACGGGGATGGGGCAACCCCAGTAGCGCTGACGTGAGATGAGCCAGTCGCGCAGGCGGTAGTTCACCTGCCGTTCCCCCAAGCCCTGACTCTCTAACCAGGCGATGGCTCTTTCTACGCTCTGCCCTGGGCCTTTGCCCACCGGGATCCCGTTCAAGGGGCCGGAGTTCATCAACACCCCCTCCCCTGTCCAGGCCGCCTGCAGATCTTCGGCACTTTTCACCTCACCCTGGGGCGGTTGCACCACCAGCTTGATGGGTAGGCCAAACTTGCGGGCAAACTCAAAGTCCCGCTGGTCGTGGGCAGGCACAGCCATGATGGCCCCCGTACCATAGCCCATCAACACGTAGTCGGCAATCCAGATGGGGATCCGCTCTTGGTTGACGGGGTTGATGGCGTAGGATCCTGTCCAGACGCCCGTTTTTTCCCGATCTTCGGCACTGCGCTCCATCTCGCTGCGGGCAGCAGCCTCGGCCTGGTAGGCCTTGACGGCAGCCTGTTGCTTAGGGGTGGTGAGCTTCTCCACCAAAGGATGCTCCGGCGCCAGCACCATGAAGGTGGCTCCCCAAAGGGTGTCAGGCCGGGTGGTAAACACCGGCAGCTCCTCCCCTGTTTCGGTTTTGAAGACAACCCTAGCCCCCACCGACTGGCCAATCCAGTTCTCCTGCATGGTGCGCACCCGCTCTGGCCAGCCGGAGAGCTGTTCCAAGTCGGCCAGCAGTTGGTCGGCGTAGGCCGTGATCTTGAGAAACCACTGCTTGAGGAGGCGCTTTTCCACCAGAGCCCCCGATCTCCAGGAGCGCCCCTCGGCGTCCACTTGCTCGTTGGCCAAGACGGTCTGATCCACGGGATCCCAGTTCACCGGTGCTTCCTTCTGGTAGGCCAGGCCCGCTTTGAAAAACTGCAGAAACAGCCACTGCGTCCACTTGTAGTAGTCGGGGGCGCAGGTGGTGATCTCCCGCTCCCAGTCGTAGGAAAGCCCCAGCCGCTGCAGTTGATCCCGCATCTGGGTGATGTTCTGGTAGGTCCACTTGGCCGGCGGGATCCCGCGGTCAATGGCCGCGTTCTCTGCCGGCAAGCCAAAGGCATCCCACCCCATGGGGTGCAGCACCGCATACCCCTGCATGCGCTTGTGGCGGGCAATGACATCCGTTATGGTGTAATTGCGCACATGCCCCATGTGCAGGCTGCCACTGGGGTAGGGAAACATCGACAGGGCGTAGAACTTGCGGCTTTCCGCCGTCAGCTCTGGGGTGCGATCCAACCCGATTTCACGCCAGTGGGCCTGCCACTTGCTTTCGATGGCCAGAGGATTGTAGCGCGCGTCCACAGTCTAGGGCTCCTGGGGAGAACAGCTCTCGGCTTCAGGTGGGCTAAGATACCAGCATTTTGGCATGTTTTGCGGATCCCCAGCGCCGACGGGATCCCTCCTAAGCGGCAGCACCGGAGACCAGTGAACCCAAAGGGATCCCCTCAGTAGGTTTCCTCGTGCCACCTGTTGGCCTTCTTCAGCTCCTTCTGGAACTTGCTCCAGTCTTGACCGGCTTGCTCGGCAAGGGGGGCCATGACGCTGTTGATGCCGTCCTCCATTCCCTTGAGGCCACAGATGTACGTGTAGGTGTTGGGCTGCTGCAGCATCTCCCATAGTTCGGGGCCGTACTGGGCCATGCGGTTTTGCACGTACATCTTTTTGCCGTCGGGGGTTTGCTGTTCGCGGCTGATGGCGTAATCGACGCGGAAGCGATCCCCATACTGGGCTTTCCAAGCTTCTAGATCCCCGCGGTAGAGCAGGGTGGACGTGGTGGGCACCCCAAAAAACAGCCAGATCTTGCCCTGGTAGTTGGGATCCTCTTCAAACAGGTGCTTGATGAAGGCGCGAAAAGGGGCGATGCCAGTGCCGGTGGCAATCAAAATCAGGTTGGCGTTCTCATCTTCCGGCAGCAAAAAGGTTTTCCCTGAGGGCCCGGTGATCATCACCTCATCGCCGGGTTTGAGATCGGTGAGGAAGCCGGAGCAGACCCCTACCCCCGGCTGGCCCGTCTCCTTATCCACGTATTCGGCCCGTTTCACACTCAGAGAAACGGTGCGCCCCTCGCCGTCGTCGCCATAGCGAGTGGAGGCAATGGAGTAGAGGCGGGGCTTGTGGGGCTTGCCCTTGTCATCTACGCCAGGAGGAATAATACCAACGCTTTGGCCCTCCAGGTAGCGGTAGTTGGGATCCGGTAGGCTGAGCACAATGTGCTTGGTCAGGCCAGGTGCCCCTTCCCCCACAAGGGAGTAGGTCTCTACACACTGGCCGATCAGGGGCGCGTTGGGACGGTACAGATTGACAACAACTTCTCGCTTTTCTGCGCTGGCAACCATAACGGCGAACTGCTCCTGGCAATGGGAGAAAACTCTCTAGCAAACACCTTAGCAGCCCGCCTGCCCGAACGGAACTTGCCGGAGGGGAACACCCCAGGCCGATCCTGAGAAAGCCAGGCCGGGAAACTTCTCTTCTCCTCAGTCGTCGCCGGGAGACAGACGACCTTTGTTAAATTGTTCCTTGACGGTGCCCGCCTCTCTGGCCTCAAGCTCGGTTGTGGGGGAGCGTCTTGTGGTAATATGCAAGACCATAAAGAACAGTAACTTTTTTAGAGGCTTCCTCTCAGTTTTGCCCTGCCCATCCCCAAGGAGTTCCCATGGCAAGCAGTCCTGAACGTATTGTAATGATCGGTGTTGCCGGAGATTCTGGCTGTGGCAAGTCCACGTTCTTGCGGCGGTTGGGGGACTTGTTTGGCCGGGATCTCATTACCACCATTTGTCTGGACGACTACCACTCCTTGGATCGCTACCAGCGCAAAGAGAAGGGCATCACGGCGCTGGATCCCCGCGCCAACAACTTCGACCTCATGTACGAGCAGGCTAAGGCGCTCAAAAATGGCCAGAGCGTGATGAAGCCCATCTACAACCACGAGACGGGGCTCATTGACCCACCGGAGCGGGTGGATCCCAGCCCCATCATCGTCTTGGAGGGCCTTCACCCCATGTACGACGAGCGGGTGCGGGAGCTGCTGGACTTCAAGGTCTATCTGGATCTGGCGCCGGAGATCAAGATTGCCTGGAAGGTGAAGCGGGATATGGCGGAGCGGGGCCACACCTATGAAGATGTGTTGCGCTCCATCGAGGCCCGCCGCCCCGATTTTGAAGCCTACGTCGATGTGCAGAAGCGCTATGCCGATGTGGTCATCGAGGTGCTGCCCACCAAGCTGCTGCCAGAGGTGGATCCGGAGCACAAAGTGCTGCGGGTGCGCATGATCCAGCGGGAGGGGGTGAAGTATTTTGACCATGTCTATCTCTTCGACGAAGGCTCCACCATTGACTGGATCCCTTGTGGCAAAAAGCTGACCTGCTCCTACCCAGGCATCCGCCTGCACTACGGCCCCTCCACCTACTTCGATCAGCCGGTTTCGGTGTTGGAAATTGACGGCACCTTCGACAAGCTGGAGGAGGTCATCTACATCGAGAACCACCTAAGCAATCTGTCGACCCGCTACTACGGCGAGCTGACGGAATTGCTGCGCAAGCACCCGGAATATCCCGGATCCCGCAATGGCTCTGGACTCATCCAGGTCATCGTGGGCCTGAAGCTGCGGGCCCTCTACGAGAAAATCCAGGCGGAAGCCAAAGAGCTGGCGGTTGCTTCCTAGGGTTTGGCCTCTGGGTGAAGGGGATCCCTCTGCTTGGCTAGGGCAGTTGGGCAAGCAGCAACAGAGGGCGATCCATGCAAGGGTTCCAGTTGGAAATCTGGCCGGAGGGGACAGCCTTTTTCCGACGGGCGGTCGAGATCTGGCAAGAGCAGGCCGCGGCGGCTATCCGTCAACGGGGTCGCTTTACGGTGGCTCTGGCAGGGGGAAACACGCCGCGAAAGTTGTATGCCGCTTTAACCCAGACGCCAGGGATCCCTTGGCAGCAAACCTGGCTGTTCTGGGGGGATGAGCGCTACGTTCCCCCGGATCACCCTGAGAGCAATTACGGCATGGTACGGCGGATCCTGCTGGAGACGGTCGGGGTTCCCGCCTCTCAGGTCTTTCCCATGCCCACCCAAGCAGGGGATCCCTTGCGAGATGCGGCGGAGTACGAGGCGACCCTGCAGCAGATTTTCGGCACCGAATGTCCTGCCTTCGACCTGATCTGGCTGGGAGTGGGAGAAGACGGCCACACGGCCTCCTTGTTTCCCGGTACAGCCGCCCTGCAGGTGCAACACCGCTGGGTGACGGTGGGCCAAAAAGGGGAGGAGCCGCGCCTAACTCTCACCTATCCTGTTCTCAACCAGGCCAGGCAGGTGGTGGTTTTGGTAACAGGGGCCAGCAAGGCTGCAATTGTTAAGGAAGCCCTGACAACAGAGGCCCACCTGCCCTGCCAGCGCCTCAATCCCCAAGGGCGGCTGCTGTGGCTGCTGGATACAGCGGCGGCGGCTGAACTGCCCTTGCCCGCCGTGGCGTTGCTTGGCTAGGCTGCCCAGGTCAAGGTTGCCGGCTAAGGATGGCCATTTGACCCAGATCACCGCTGCCTCCCCCTTGTTTCGCATTTCATTGGGGCAGTTGGGTTAAAGCGCTGCCCCATGTCCATCCGCCTCATTGTCGAATCGGTTCTCCAGAGCACCTACCTCAGCCGCCAGCAAGAATCCCAAATCTGCCACCTCCTCCAGGAGCGGCTCTACGACGAATTGGATCTGGAGGCAATTGACCGACTAATCCTCGCTTTGCTGGAAGGGCAAGTCCAGCTTGAGTGAGAGGAAAGCTGCGCCACCTCGCCAAATCCTCAGGCCAAGGCTTAGCCCAGCCTCCTGTAGCAGTTTGGTCGCTTGAGCAGCGAGTTCCAGCAGGAGAGCCTTCCAGAGGGCACCCTCAGATGTCTTGGCCCTAGGCGACGCCCCGGCCAACCGCCGACCTGCAGCTAGCTCTCTACAAGGAGAAGAGCTTGCCCATTGACGCTCCCACTGATCAAAGTCGGGGGATCCTAGAAATCTCCGTGCCGCTGACCCGACACCCAGGCCACAAGCAAGCCCCCAAGCATTGTCAATGCGCCCCTACACACTTGCCCGAGGCAAAGACCTACCTACTTTTTTGACTGCCGTTTGATTTTTTCGCCAATTTCGGCTAACTGTAGCACAAACGAGCGACTGAGACTTGAGACACAACCTGTTGACCGTCCTGGGGCAAGCCTGTGCAAGTTCAAATTCACCATCTCATCGAATATCGCTACAGCCGTCCAGTGCAACTGGAGCCCCACACTGTGCGGTTGCGGCCCCGTTGCAACGGGATCCAAACCCTCTTGGCCTTTGAGCTGCGGGTGGATCCGCCGCCGGCAGGCCAATCGGAGCTGGTGGATCTGGATGGCAACGCGGCAGTTCAGCTCTGGTTTGGGGATCCCACCGAACATCTGCGCATCCAAACCCAGTCCACCGTGGTCACCCTGCGGCGCAACCCCTTTGACTATCTGCTCTTCGATTGGGCCACCCACCTTCCCATCAACTACCCCAGCACGCTGGCAGCCCAACTGCAGCCCTATCTGGCAACCCCGGCAGATGCCGGCATCCAAAGCCTGGCCTGGGAGCTCTGGGATCAGGTGCAGGGGGAGACGACGGCCTTTTTGCCGGCGCTCAACCAACGCATCTACTCCGAGTGCCGCCACATCTTGCGGGAGAAGGGGGATCCTTGGCCCGCCGGCTTGACGTGGCAGCGCAAAACCGGCTCCTGCCGTGACCTGACGCTGGTGTTTATGGAGGGCTGTCGGGCAGTAGGTCTGGCGGCACGATTTGTCAGCGGCTACCAGGTCAGCCCGCCGTTGCAAGAGAACCCCGAACTCCAGGGCACAGCCAGCAAAGAGCCAGCAGAGCGCCACCTGCACGCCTGGGCAGAGGTGTATCTGCCGGGGGCTGGTTGGCGGGGGTTCGATCCCACCCAAGGGCTGGCCGTGGCCGATGGCCATGTGGCTTTGGCGGCCAGTGCCTACCCCCGAGGTGCCGCTCCTATCTACGGCCATTGGCTGGGCAGGGGTGTTCACAGCCACATGAGCTACACTATCCAAATCCAGGCAGGATCTTCTCCTCAAGCCCAGCTCAACTGAGCTCCATCCTGCGTGGGATCCCTTGATAGATCTGCTGTTGCATCTCCTACTTTAGATATCTTGCTTTAGATATCTTGTAGTGAAGTCCCTTTTCCAAACCATGGAAGAGCTCAACACCCTGATCCAGGATTTACAAGCTGCCTTTGGCGACAGCAGCACGCCGGTGCTCTCGTTATACGCCGACATCAACCCTGCCCGTCCCGAAAATGCCCGCCTTGCCTGGGTAGGACGCATCAAGAACGCTATCAAAGAGCTGCCGGAGTTCCGGGAGGGCAAGCGGGATCCTTCTCTCTACGAGCAAATCCTTGCTCTGCTGGAACAGGAGCGCCCTTCCGCCCGCACCTTAGTTCTTTTTGCCAGCCGCAACGCTGATGGCAAGCTAGTGCTGCGTCGAATTGACCTGCAGGTGGAGCTGCCCGTAGTGGATCTGGCCCACGGGCGGGTAGAAGCCCGCTGGGGTGAGCCGTACTTGACCCCTTTGATTTTCGCCTTCGATGAATATGAGCGGGCCGGGGTGTTGCACCTGTCCGGAGCCAGGTGGCACTTCTACGAGCTCTTTCTGGGAGAACTGCGGGAGGATACCGAAATCTTTGCCAACATCGGCGCCGACGAGTGGCAGGAACTCCAGGATCTGGCCGGCCGCATCGAAAATGCCGTTGCCGAGCGTCGGGCCCGCAGCGGCGGCACCTTCGACAAACTCTCCCCCAAGGAGCGGGAGGCGGCCAAGGTCAGCCTCTGGATGCACAAGCTCTACCAGCGCCTGGCCCAGGCCCTCGACAAAGCGGTGGATCGGCTGGGCATTGAGCGGCTGGTGCTCATGGGGGAAGCCTGGCAGGTATCTCACTTTGAGGGCTACCTCAACCGCGGCTTGCGCAACCGCGTCGTCGCCCGGGTGGGGCACCCCGCCAACCTCCACGCACCGACGCCGCAAGACATCCTCGACCGAGTGGTGCCCGTCCTGGAGGCCGCCGAGCGCCGAGGGGAACTGGCCTTGTTAGAGCGGATTCGGGAGCAGCCCGGCGCTTGGGGCTTGGACGCGGTGCTGGACGCCCTCCAACTGGGTCGAGTGGAAATTCTGGTCTTGCCCTGGAGGCTAGAGGCCACCATCTGGCGCTGTCCAGACGGCTCGGTGGGAGGAACCTCAGAGATGGCCCAGCTCCTCTGCCCAGAGCCCCAACCGGTGGCGCTGCGGGATCAGGTCTGGGTGCTGGCCCGCGATTTCGGCGCTAAGCTGGAGTTTGTCCGTGGCGAGGCCGAAGTTCGCCTCCTCGAGGAGTTCCAGGGAGCGGCAGCGCTGCTGCGCTGGTAAACTCGGCCGCCCAAACCGGGTTGAGCAGCTCTCTGGCTGGATCCCAAAGCCGCAGTGTAGGCTAACATAGCCTAGCCCACCTCTGAAAAGTTTTCTGAGGGATCCCGTTGACCCAGTCTATTGATCTTCCCACCAGCGTTGATACGTTTTTGCAGGAGCTGGCTGCGATTCAGCAAGTTGGGCCAAAGCGGATAGCCATCCTGGGCAGTCGCCATGTGCCCATCACCCACCAGTACCTCATCGAGACCCTCAGCTACGCTTTGGCCCTCACTGGCAACCGCATTCTCACTTCCGGGGCCATTGGCACCAACCTGGCTGTGATTCGCGGGGCGATGCGGGCGGATATGAAATCCTTGACGGTGATCTTGCCGCAAAGTTTGGAGCGACAGCCGGCAGAGTCGCGGGCCAGCCTGGAGCAGGTGCTGCATCTGGTGGAGCACCCCGAAAATGACCATCTTCCCCTGGCGGAGGCTAGCCGCCTGTGCAACCTAGAGATCATCAGCAAGTGCCAGCAGTTGATCTGTTTTGCCTTTCACGACAGCGTCACGCTTTTGGAGGCCTGCAGGCACGCCGAGGAGCAACACAAGTTGGTTACACTCTTCTATTTCGACTGACTGGACTGCAGCTCACTGCTCTCAACCTTTTGCCCCGGGGGTAGCAGCAGTGTAGAAAGCCCCGATAGCTCAATATAGACTGCATCGCACTCCCGACGTTTGGCGAATGGAATAGGATAAGGCTTTGTCTTGAGGCAAATCGTTGGGCAGCCATGATGGGATCCCCGGCATGGAACCTGGAAATTTCTGCAGTCTCACCTACCTCATCCTCTAACCCGCGGGGATCCGAAAGGGGTGTCTATTTTCGATTCGATGCCCAAGGGATCCATCTGCATTTGCCCGCCACCCTGGCTTGGGAAGAAGTCTGGGACGATTTGGTGTGGCAATTGCGCAGCCGCAAACCCTACTGGGCAGGAGTGGCCCCCCTGACCCTGTGGTGCCAAGAGCGAGAGCTGGACTTGCCCACCCTACAAACTCTGGCCGTCTTGTTGTCGCAGCATCGGCTGTCCTTGTGGCGCGTCCAAACCGGATCCCGAGGGACGGCGATCGCGGCGGCGACCCTAGGCTATTCGGTGGAACAATCTTCCCCCTTAGAGGTGATTTCCCCTGTCCCCCCGGATACCACCCCCCTCTACCTGCGATCCACAGTGCGGTCGGGAATGTCCGTGCGCCACCGTGGCTCGGTCTTTCTGCTGGGGGATCTCAACCCCGGCGGCGAGATCATTGCCGGCGGTGACATCTGGGTCTGGGGACGTCTGCGCGGCCTGGTGCATGCCGGTGCAGAGGGGGATAGAGGCGCTGTGATCTTAGCTTTGCACTTAGAGCCCACTCAGTTGCGCATTGCCGATCAGGTGGCCCGCCCGCCGGAAGGAGGATCCCCTCCCAACACCCCGGAGGTGGTTTACTTGCAGGAGGGTGTCATCTGCATTGCCAGCCTTCAGGATTTTCTGCGGAGAGGAGTATGAGCCGAGTTATCGTCGTAACCTCTGGGAAGGGGGGAGTGGGGAAAACCACTCTAACGGCCAACCTGGGCACTGCCTTGGCGCGCTTGGGTCGCTCGGTGGTGGTGGTGGATGCCGACTTTGGCCTGCGTAACCTGGATCTGCTGCTGGGGTTGGAAAATCGGGTGGTGTACACGGCTCTAGAGGTAATTGCGGGGGAATGTCGCCTTGAACAAGCGTTGGTGAAGGACAAACGCACCCCCAATCTCTCACTGTTGCCGGCAACCCAAACCCGCAACAAAACGGCGGTCAACCCGGATCAGATGCGGCAGTTGATGGAGAAGCTCGCCAGCAGCCATGACTACGTGTTGATCGACTGCCCGGCGGGGATTGAACAAGGGTTTCGCAATGCCGTTGCCGGAGCGACGGAAGCGCTGTTGGTCACCACACCGGAAGTGTCGGCGGTGCGGGACGCGGATCGGGTGGTGGGCTTGTTGGAGGCAGCAGGGATCTCCTCGACCCAGCTTGTTGTCAACCGCCTGCGCTCGGATATGGTGGCTGCCGGCCAGATGATGTCGGTGGAAGATGTGGTGGAGGTGCTGGCTATCCCCTTGGTGGGTATCATTCCAGAAGACCGGGAGGTGATCGTCTCCACCAACAAAGGGGAACCTCTAGTCCTCTCGGCCAACCCGACTCTGGCCGCTCAGGCCATCCAGCGCATTGCTCGACGACTAGAAGGAGAAACGGTGGAATTTCCCAAGTTGGCTAGCTTGGGCGAGTCTTTCTGGGAAAAGGCCAAGCGGTTTTTAAACCAAAAGGTGTTTTAGATGGCTCCTTTGCCTGACTTGGATTGGTATAGCCGCCTTCCCCCCTCCACATTCGCGTTCACAACTAAGTCAAGCCACCCCTGAAGCTCATGCTCCTCGATTTTTTGGATCAGCTTTTTTCCCGCCACTCTGGCAGCAGCCGCGAGCAAGCCAAGCAGCGCCTGAAACTGATCTTGGCCCACGACCGCGCCGACCTCACCCCGGCAGCCTTGGAAGCGATGCGCCTGGAGATCTTAGAGGTGGTATCTCGCTATGTGGAGCTGGATGCGGAGGGGATGCAGTTTCACTTGGCGGCAGAAGGGGGGACGACGGCTCTGATCGCCAACCTCCCCATTCGTCGCGTTAAGCCCCTGGCGGAGGCCGGCCTTTATTCCTGTGAAGGGGAGAACCCACAACAGGATCCCGGAGCTGACCCATCCGAGGGAGGCCATTTGAGCCCGCCTTCCCTCTGAGCTACCCTAGACTCAGGAAGCAGTAATTCAAGGTGTTGCATAGAGTGTTACACTCGCCTGGGCTGCGTCCGTTCGCCAAGATGCTCTCTCTTGACTCCCACCTATGTCTGTCCCGGCCCGGAGTGCCTTGCAGTTGTTTACAGCCTGTTCATGTCAACTGTCTGTGACCCCAATGCTGACCAAGACAAAGCCGCCGGGACGGAGTTCGCGCTAAGGGAGGTTGAGCCTCGGCATGGAAAACTCCTTTGAGCTGACGATCCTGTTTACGCTGGCCTTGGTGGCCGGGATCGCGGCTCAAGTCCTAGCCAATTTTGTCAAAGTGCCCAGCATTGTTTTCCTGCTGCTGTTTGGGGTGTTGCTGGGGCCAGATGGCTTGGGCTGGGTTCGCCCTCAGATCATGGGATCCGGTCTGGAGGCGCTGGTGTCGCTGGCAGTGGCCCTGATCCTATTTGAGGGGGGGCTGAACCTGCGGCTGCAACGCCTCAACCAAGTCTCCGATAGCTTGCGCAATTTGGTGTTGCTGGGATCCCTGCTGACCTTGGGAGGAGGGGCACTGGCGGCCCACTATTTGGGGGAGTTTCCCTGGCCCCTGGCCTTTTTGTTCGGATCCCTGGTGGTGGTGACGGGGCCGACGGTGATTAACCCTATCCTGAAGCGGGTACGGGTCGATTCCGCCGTCAGCACTCTGCTGGAAGGGGAAGGGGTGCTCATCGATCCGCTGGGGGCCATCTTGGCGGTGGTGGTGCTGCAGGTGGTGCTTTCTGGCCACCCCAGCTTCCTCATGGCCTTGGAGCAGTTGTCCAGCCGCTTGGCCATTGGGTCGGCGGTGGGGGCGCTGGGGGGCTGGCTGATGGGATCCTTTTTGCTCTGGTCGCGGCAGTTTTTGACGGAGGAGTTGCGCAACTCGGTGGTGCTGGCGGGGGCGCTGGGGGTGTTTACCCTGGCCCAGTCGCTGCGCTCAGAAGCGGGGCTGATGGCGGTAGTGATGGCGGGCCTGGTGGTGCGGCAGAAGGCGGCCATTGCCGAGCGGAGCGTGCGCCAATTCCATGGCCAGTTGGTGGTGATGGCCATCTCAGTGTTGTTTATCTTGCTCACGTCCACCCTCTCTCTAAAGGCGGTATTTGCTTTGGGCTGGGGAGCGCTGGCCACGGTGCTCTGCCTGATGCTGGTGGTTCGCCCCCTGAGTGTGTGGCTGTGTACCTGGGGCAGTGACCTCAACTGGCGGCAAAAGTTGTTTGTGGCCTGGCTGGCTCCCCGCGGTATTGTGGCGGCATCGGTGGCCTCTCTGTTTGCCATTTTGCTCACCGAGCGAGGCATTACTGGGGGGGATGCTCTCAAGGCGCTGGTGTTTTTGACCATCTCGGTCACGGTGACGGTGCAGGGGCTGACCGCCGCCTGGGTGGCCCGTTGGCTGGGCTTGGATCAGGGCAGTTCTACGGTGATCGTCGGCAACCATCCCCTCGTCAGCCAGTTGGCCCAGTTGATGAGCTCCCTCAACCAGGCGGTGGAGGTGCTGCCGCTGCCGTCGGGATCCCGTCTGCGCGAGCCTGCTGGCCTAGCCCAGCTCAACGGCCACAAGGTCGCCTATGCCCTGGGGGATCCCTCTGGGAGTAATGGAGCCGGTGGAGCTGAAGAGGAAGTTGGCCGGCTGCTGCCGGGATCCCTGCAGGAAGTGGTGCTCAGCGAGTCGGCCCTGTTGAAGGCCGATATTGACCACGCGGAGACGCTGCTGATCCTAACGCTGGATCCGCAGATGAACTGGGCGATTGCCGAGCTGATGGTGAAACTCTCGGTTTCTGCTGCCATCTGGACGGTGTTGCTGCCGGAGATGCCCATCTCAGAAGGGATCCGCGCCCTGCCAATCCCCTTTTCCCAACTGCAGCGCTGGGCCGGCTACCTAGAAGCTAAGCGAGCGGAGCTGCGCTCGATTACCCTGCCCACCTTGGCGGATCTGGGCTTGAAGCCCCCCCAATCGGCGGTGGCCTCGGCCCAGGAGTCGAGCTGGGCAGCGCGTTCAACGCTGCTCAACCCCTTCTCGGCTCAGATGGGGCTGGAGGATCCCGCTCTGGAGCGGCTGCGGGATCAGTTTGCCTACCGCATTAAGGCGGATCTGTGCCTGCCTTTGCTGCTGGTGCGCCCGCAGCGTCTGGGAGGCTGGTTTGGAGAGAAGGGTAAGTCGTCCCAGGTTGGTCGGCTGTTCTACCTGCCGGAGCCAGGCATCTGGCGACGTGGGGATTGCATTTACTACCTAGAGCGGCTTGCCAGCCCTGTAGAGGCCGCTGCTCCCTCTGCCAGAGAGTCGGATCCCTCAGAATGGGATCTGCCCTCAGCGGAGTTACTGCCTCAGTATGTTGAGGGCATTAAGCTCCACTTTGATCTCTAGGAAGGTCGGGGCAGCCAGCGGCCACTGGGGATAAGGGGGCACCCCTGCACCTGCTCAGGCCGGCCCAGGTAAACCCAGGCCGAAGTGCCACTCTCCAGTTGCACCCACTGCCGTCTGTACAGCCGCGGGTGATCCTCCAGCTCGTCTAGGCGGGGCAACAGGCTCAGGGGAATGCGGTAGCGCTCGCCGTAGAGCCGGTTGCGGCCAGGAACGGCCATCGGGTAGGGGCCGAGATCGTAGAGATCGATGTGGTTGAGGCTGTCGGTTCCCAAAAACTCTGCTCCTTGCAGCAGACTGTGGTACTGGCCGCCCCGCAGCAGGGATCCGTAGACAAAAACCACGGTCGTTGGTTCCATCGTGCTCTGGGACAGGGGGAATTAGGGGGATTGGGCCAATTTTTGGCCAAGGCGGGGCTCTGAGCCGGCCAGCAGGCGCTCGATGTTGCGCCGATGGGCAGCAATGACATAAACCCCCCCTACCAGGGCAAACAACTCATAGGGCAGAGGCTGACCCAGAGCCCACATCAGCAGCGGCGCCGCCACCGCCGCCAGCAGCGAGCTGAAGGAGACAATGCGGGTAAGGGCGATCCCCAGCAGCCAGACGCCAAAGGTAGCCAGGGCCACCGGCCAAGCCATGGCCAAGAGGATCCCCAGGCTGGTGGCCACTGACTTGCCCCCCCTAAAGCCCAGCCAGCAGGAGCGGCTGTGGCCAACCACTGCCCCCAGGGCCGCTACGACCACCCACCACGGGGATCCCAAAGCCGATCCCAGCGCCACCGCTGCTGCCCCCTTGGCGGCATCCACCAGCAGCACCAGCAGCGCCGGCCCCTTGCCCAGCGTCCGCAACACGTTGGTTGCCCCCGTCGAGCCGGAGCCCGCTTGGCGGAGGTCGATCCCGCCCCACCAACGTCCCACCCAGTAGCCGGTGGGGATGGATCCCAGCAAGTAGCCTCCAAGGGCCGCGAGGAAAGCCAAAAGCCAGGCAGGCATAGGCAGGTCTTGAACGCTCTTTCTCACTTTGCCACAGGGCTTGGGTTACAACTGCTGTCGAATCCGGCCAGGTTGACCTCCCAAGCAAGGCGCGGTTGCACAAAGTGCAAAAGCTGGTGACGAATCTGCTCCAATTGCCAGATGGCCTGGCGGGATCCCTGCACCCAGAAATGCTGCTGCAGATAGTCAATCAGCCACAGTTGCGCCGGCAAGTCGAGAGCGGCCACCGCCCTGGCCAGTTCCAGGGCCTGCCGCAGCGAGGGGGGCCAGCGTCTAAGGTCTTGCAGCAGCGACGGCGGGATCCTTTGCAGGTGCTGGTGGGCCTCCAGCGCCCGTCCGGGGCTGCCTTGGGCCAGGGCAATCAGCTCAGAGCGAGGGATCCCGGGCAGCTCCGGGCAGTTCAAACTAACCAACACCCGCTCTACCTCTGCCGGGCTGAGGCGGCGGAAAGGCACCATCTGGCAGCGGGACAACAGCGTCGGCAGCAGGGAGGCCGCCTGGGGGGCGATGAGAACGATGTGGGCCGGCCCGGGCTCCTCCAGGGTTTTCAGGAGGGCATTGGCCGCACTTTCTGCCAGGGTTTCCGCCCCCTCCAGCACCACCAGCGAACGGCGGGCGCGCATTGGCTTACGGGCACAGAAGCGGGCCACTCCCTGCACCTGTTCCAGGCGAATTTGCGGCGGGGAGCGCCGCTGCAGAGTTTGCGCCTCCGGGGCCTCCGCTGCTATCAGGCGGCCCTGGTGGAGATAGGTAGGGCTGACCCAGTGGAGGTCGGGATGGGTGCCCGCTAGCAGCCAACGGCAGTTGGAGCACTGGCCGCAAGGGATCCCCGAGCTGGCCTCGCAGAAGAGGGCCCGGGCAAACCAGCGGGCCATCAGCCCTCGCCCCACCCCCTCTGGCCCCAAGAAACAGTAGCTGGAGGTCACCCGCCCCTTTTCCAGAGCAGCCACCAGCAGCCGCGCCGCCAGCTCCTGCCCGACGATGTGCCGGGGGGGCAGAACCTTTACCCCCTCAACCTGGGGCTGGGGCATTGGCAGAATTGCTTACTCCCTGGCAAAGGTCGGCAAGAGAGCCCTGGAGCCGCTGCTTCCTCAATACGCAAAGCTTCATCTCTGCTCCTGCCGTTAGGCCGTGGGATCCAGTCGCATTAAAACTTGACCAAATTCTACCGGCTGGCCGTTGCTCACCAAAATCTCCTTCACCACGCCTGCGGTTTCAGCTTCTATCTCGTTCATCAGCTTCATGGCTTCGATGATACAGAGAGTTTGGCCCTTGTTCACCCGCTGGCCAACCTGCACAAAATCCATCTCTCCAGGGGCAGGAGCGCTGTAGAAGGTGCCCACCATCGGTGCTGTCACCTCTACCCAGTGGCTGGGGGCAGGCTTAGAAGCGCTCTCAGGAGGGGGAGCTTCTGCAGGGGGAGCAGGGGGGGGTGCTGGCGGCGGGGCAGCGGGCGGAGCGGCGGCAGCAGCAAGGCCAGTCGGGATTCCTTTGCGCAGGGTCAGGCGGAAATCCTTGTACTCCAGGGTTAGCTCGGTAACGTCGCTCTCCTGCAGAGCGGCCAGCAGAAGGCGAACTTCCTGCCAATTGACAACATCCAAGGGAACGTTACTCCTGATGCATCACCTGTCCACAACGGCAGCCCAGCGGCGAAGAAGAAGGAGAGCCATCACTCGCGGCCTATATAGGTGTCGGTGCGAGTATCGACACGCACCCGTTCTCCCACCTTGATAAACAGAGGCACCTGGATCTCAGCGCCGGTCTCCAGCTTGGCGGGCTTGGTTCCTCCCGTGGCCGTATCTCCTTTCACGCCGGGATCGGTTTCCACCACTTCCAAGACAACGGTGTTGGGCAGCTCCACATCGATCACCTGCCCCTTCCAGCGCAGGATGGCCACTTCCATGTTCTCTTTCAGGTATTTCACGGCAGAGCCAATTTGGGCAGCACTGAGGGGAGCCTGTTCGTAGGTCTCCATGTCCATGAACACGAAATTGTCCCCTTCTGCGTAGAGATACTGCATATTCACTTTTTCAATAGTGGCGGCAGGCAGCATTTCGCCGGCGCGGAAGGTTTTCTCCACAACGTTGCCGGTCTGCATATTTTTGAGCTTGGTGCGCACAAAAGCCGAGCCCTTGCCAGGTTTCACGTGCAGAAACTCGATTACCTTGTAGGGAGCGCCGTCAATTTCCACAGAGACGCCGGGGCGCAAATCGTTGCTTGAGATCATGTCAGCACAGCGATCCGTTGCTTAGACTTCCCAATCTTACCCCGGCTACGGGGCACTCCGATTCAGCCCTCTGAGATCAACGGGCGGCTGACGTCCGTAAAGAGGCAACACCGTCTGCCAGGGAGGGCGCAAGCCTGCCTGGAAATCGGCGCGGGCTAGTTCCGCCAACGCCAGCACAGGCGCCGGATCTACCCAGTCGGCGGCATCGACGACGAGAGCCTGCGGCCACTGCCGCAGAACCGTCTGCCAAGCAGCTTCCTCCCAGAGCTGATCCGCTACTTCGGCAACCCAATGTTCTGGGCCCACCCGGTACACGCCACCATACTGCTCCCCCCGCTTGGCGTCCATGTGCACCGCCACCGTCAGGGGCTGAGGCGGGGATCCCTGCTCCTGCCAAGCCTGGCGGGCGAGAACCGCCAAGGTCGAGTAGCCAAACACCGGAATGCGCAACTGCTGGCCCAACAACCGCGCCACACTCACCCCCAAACGGCTGCCGGTAAAACTCCCCGGCCCCAAAGCTACAGCGATCCCCGCCATCTGCGACCAGTCCTGGCTGGCTAAGAACTCCCTCAGGCAAGGGTGCAACTGGGCCGCCATCTCCCGATCCAGCCACCAACTCCGGCTGCGGCTCTCCCCCAGCTTCTCCTCCAGCGGCAACAGGGCCAAGCCCAGAACAGGCGTGGTGGTGTGGATCCCTAAAATCCAGCGGGGAACTGACATGGCCTCTCTCAGGATCAAGCGAGGTAGTTGACAGAACTTAACGGATGTTTTAAGGTTGTGTTGTCAATCTTCGCGCTTCCTCAGGGAAGTTTGCCATCATGA
>NZ_JANSJN010000054.1:2262-18643 GCF_047462555.1 Synechococcus sp. B60.1 | reverse complement strand
GCCTCATTGGCGCTTTACTACCCTACCCCCACCCCAACCCACATGTCAATACCCCACACCAAAATCCCCCCCGACGGAGCAAGGGTCCGGATTCGCCGTTAGACTGGTGAGGGGATCTTTAAAGTTTCGGACGGCTTTATGGGGATTGTGATTGGGACTGCAGCTCCTGACTTCAGCCTGCCTGCAGTGGGGAAAGGGATCCCGAAGGGGGCGACGATTTCGCTGGGGGCCTATCGGGGCAAGAGCAAGGTGTTGCTGGCTTTTTACCCGGCGGACTTCTCGCCGGTGTGTACGAGCGAGATGCGCTGTTTTCGGGAGGACTGGGGAGCTTTTCGGGCAGCAGGGTGCGAGATCTTGGGGATTAGCAGTGATCCTGTCTCCAAGCACGAAGCCTTTGCCGAGCAGCTCAAGCTGGAGTTTCCTTTGCTGAGCGATGTGGACAGGAGGGTGAGCCAGCAATACGGGGTGGATAGTCTGCTGGGGATACGGCGGGCCTATTTTGTGGTGGATAGCCAAGGGATCCTGCGCTACCAGCATGTGGAGTGGCTGCCCATCTTCAAGCGGGACAACCGCGAGCTGCTGGAGGCGGTGAGGGCAGTTGACTAGGGGCGGGCTCTTTCTGGGCTGGACAGACAGATCTGCTGGGCCTGGCCGCTGTCGGGCAAGAGGAGGGGGGCCTGGCCAAGGGGCTCAAGGATCCAGGTGCGTTTGGGTGGGATCCAGCCACCGTGGCGGGGCTCGATCTCTAGGAGGAGCTGGTTGGCCTGCTGGTGCAGGCGGAAGGTGGTGGTGGCCCACTGGCCGCTTGAGTAGGCGAGGGTTTGGCCGTCGTCTTCGTAGAGGGTGAAGCTGCCGTCACCGGGGTAGAGTTTAAGGCGCAGTTGGTCACGGCGCAGGTCGGTGGTGGACTGGCAGGGAGGAGCTAAGGGCAGGATAGAGCCGCTGCGCACAAGGAGAGGCAGTTGGTCAAGGGGGGCGGGGGCCAGCACATAGCCAGGGCCGCTGTGGGCTTGGCCTGTCCACCAGTCAAACCAGGTGCCCGCCGGGAGATAGACAGCGCGGCAGCGGATCCCCGGACGGACGACGGGGGCAGCTAGGAGGGCGGATCCCAGCATGGCTTGGTCTGAGATCTCGTAGGTCTGGGGATCGTCAGGGAATTCGTAGAACAGGGGGCGCAGGATGGGGGAGCCGGTTTGGCTGGACTCCCAGAAGAGGCTGTAGAGGTAGGGCAACAGTTGATAACGCAGCTGGATGGCCTGTCGAGCAATGGCTTCCACCTCAGGGCCAAAGCTCCAGGGTTCGTGGGGGCGAGTTCCCTGAGCACTGTGGCCGCGCATGAGGGGATAGAGGAGCCCCATTTGCATCCAGCGGGCAAACAGTTCAGGAGTAGCGTTGCCGCCAAAGCCGCCGATGTCGGCGCCGACAAAGCTAACTCCCGACAGGCCCAGGTTGAGGAGCATGGGTAGGGACATCTCCAGATGTTCCCAGGAGGATTGGTTGTCTCCTGTCCAGACGGCAGCCCAGCGCTGGATCCCGGCAAAGCCGGAGCGGGTGAGGACAAAGGGGCGCTGGTTGGGGCAGAGCTGTTCTAGACCCTCGCGGGAGGCGCGGGCCATCAGGAGGCCATAGAGGTTGTGCACCTCGGCGTGGGTGGTGCGCTCTTCAGGGGGGCCTTGGGGGGCGTCGGGGGGGATGTCCACAATTTGGCCCCCATCTCCAAAGGGGCGGTCGTTGAGGGCCGGCTCATTCATGTCGTTCCAGATGCCATCCACACCGGCTTGAGTGAGAACCCGCTGCCAGGATCCCCACCACTGCCGCACTTCGGGGCGCGAGAAATCGGGGAAGAGAACTTTGCCCGGCCAAACATAGCCGTGGAAGAGGTGGCCGTCGGCGCGGCGAATGAAGAAGTCTTGGGCCAGGCCCTCGTCAAAAACGGCGTAGTCGGCTTCGGGATCGAACTTGACGCCGGGATCCCCAATGGCCACCACTCGAAAGCCGGCTTCATGCAGCTGCGCCGTGAGGCGGGCGGGATCGGGAAAGCGGCGGGGATCCCAGGTGAAAACGCGGTAGCCGCGCATGTAGTCGATATCCAGGTAGATGACGTCGCAGGGGATCTGGCGCTGGCGAAATTGCTCGGCAATGTTCTGTACTTGAGCAGCGCTGGCGTAGCTCCAGCGGCACTGCTGGTAGCCGAGGGCCCAGAGCGGAGGCAGGGGGGTTCGCCCGGTGAGTTGGGTGTAGGTCTGGAGCACCAAGGCGGGGGTAGGGCCGTAGATGAGGTAGTAGTCCAGCTCGGGGGCGCGCACTTCGATGGCCCACTGTTCAGGCTCCGCCTGGCCCAGGTCGAACTGGCTCCAGTGGGTGCAGTGCAGGAAGAGGCCGTAGCAGAGGCCAGGGCGGAGGAGCAAGGCAAAGGGAATGGCCAGATAGAGGTTGTCACTGTGGGCGTCGTAGCCCCAGCAGTCGCGGGTCCAGTGGCTGTAGCGCCGGCCCCGCTTGTTGAGCAGCCCAGCCCGTTCTCCCAGGCCGTAGATGTGCTCGGCGGGGTGGAGGGATTTAACCAGGCGGATGCTCTCAGATCCCCAACTGAGGCCCCCAGAGATATCGGCACAAAAGACCTGGCCCTGGGGATCGCGAAAGCTGAAGCGGAGGGGATCCCGGTCAATCTGCAGTTGCACCAGAGAAGTGCTGAGGTGAACTTGGGTGGGGCTTTCCTGCAGCTCAAAAGGAGCCGGCGGCCACTCTGCATCCGCCAGAGCCACATCCCAAGAACGACGGGGCAAAAACTCGCCGCTGGGGCTAAAGCGCAGCCGCAGTAGACGAGGGGTGAGCACCTGAATAGACCAGCGGCCCTGGGTACAGAGGAGACGGATCCCCCTGGGGTGGATCTGGAGTTCCTGCAGGGATCCACAGGTTTGCCTCTGGGGCTGGCCGAAGATCTCGCTAGCTTCCAGCATGGTTTGGGGGCAGATGCTGCCCTCAAGGCTAACCCAAGGCCGCAAGGGAGCAGGCAGCTCCCCACTCTTGTGCGCAGCCAACTCTGCTCCCATCGGTACATCTTTTTAGAAGAGCAGCAGCAATGATTGGCTAGCTCAAACCTCAAAATCCATCGCGAAAACGAGGTGGCAATGGCTCTGAGGATCCCGGCGATAAAACTCCTCTCCTCGCTGTTGCTTTTGGGGGGGTTGTCCGCCCCTGTTGGGGCCTACCCGGTCAGACCGGAAACGGTCATGTCTCTGCAACAGGGGGATCACGCCCAAGCTCTGCCCAGAGCCAGGACAGAGCAGCGCTTCCAGGTCGTGACGTTGGCAACCGGGTTGGAGCATCCTTGGGGGATGGCCTTTCTGCCAGACGGAACCATCCTGGTGACCGAACGTCCGGGCCGGCTGCGCCGAGTTACCGAGCAGGGGTTGGATCCCCAGCCCATCGCTGGGGTGCCAGAGGTGTTTGCCCGCGGCCAGGGAGGGCTGCTGGATATTGCCTTGCACCCCAACTACGCAGAGAACGGCTGGATCTACTTGTCCTATGCAGCTCCTGGGCCAGGCGGCGGGGGGACGCGAGTGGCGCGGGCCCGTCTGAGAGAAAGAGGACTCCAGGATCTGGAAGTGATTTTTGACATGGAGCGCAAAACCCCTGCCCAACAGCACTTCGGCTCCCGCCTGGCCTTTGACAAAGAAGGGTTTCTCTACATCAGCACCGGCGACCGCGGCGAGCGGGATCGGGCCCAGGATCTGGGGGATGCTGCCGGCAAGGTGTTGCGCCTTACTGACACGGGCGGGATCCCGCCAGACAACCCCTTTGTGGGAAAAGCAGGGGCTTTGCCGGAAATTTTTACCTATGGCCACCGCAACATTCAGGGAATGACCCGCCACCCCGAGACAGGAGCCATTTGGACGCACGAACATGGGCCGCAAGGGGGGGACGAGATCAACATCTTGGCCCCCGGTGTCAACTACGGCTGGCCCCTGATTACCCATGGTCGGGAGTACAGCGGCGAACCGGTCGGCCAAGGACTGGCGGCAGCTCCTGGATTGGCTTCGCCGCTGCTGCACTGGACGCCCTCCATTGCCCCTTCTGGCATGGCCTTTTACACGGGAGATGTCTTTCCTGAGTGGCGGGGCAATCTCTTTGTGGGAGCGCTGGCCGGTCAGCATTTGGCACGCCTGGTTTTGCAGGGGGATCGCGTGGTGGCAGAAGAGCGCCTGCTAGAAGGAGCGGTGGGTCGCATCCGAGATGTGCGCCAGGGCCCGGATGGCTTGCTCTACTTATTGACCGATGCCCCCAACGGATCCCTGTTGCGCCTGGAACCAAGCTCTTGATTGGGGTTAAGCTACATGGCCCTAGTCCTGGGGGATTGGCCCTAGCAGGGTTTCCCAACTCCCACTGCTGCTACTACAAAAACTTGACATCTTGCTCGAGGGGGAGTGGCTCTCCCGTTTGGGCATCTGTATTGTGGCAGGCAAAGCATTCCTCTGGAGTTAGCTTGATAAGCTGTCCTGGAGCCGGAAGAAAGAACATCCTTAGCTCTTTAGTCGGGATCAAAACGATTTTGCCATTGGGGGCCTTGCGCTTGTGTTTTTCGTCGGTGAAGGTTCTGACAACGCAAGATATTGGATAGTATTCGCTGTTTTGGAGCTTAGCTTCTAGAAGCGCTCTCCAGTAGGGGCTGTACCCAAAAATCCACTGACCCTTGGAAAATTTGAGATCAAATGCTTGACTCCAAATTCTGCTGTAAAAGGTGATAATCGATGTCTTAACTTTGTAGGCTCCTGTTATCTCCTCTAAGTAAGATAAAAACTCGCCGGGAGTCAGGGGTTGGGGAGGGTTGGTGAAGGGACTCATGACGCATCTCCTGGCTTTTGGTTACAGGCAGGGGACTCCTGTAGGTTCCTAGTCTACCCAGCTCGAAGCACTTGCCCAGAGGACAGGAGTCTGGCAGAAGCTGCCCATCCTCGTTTTCGATAACCAGTGGCTCTCTATCAAAGGCGGGGGAGCCTGTAGGTTACCACCCAACAGGAGAAACGGAAGCTCTGTTCGCTGAAGGTCAAAACCTATGGGCGGTACAAGATTCGAACTTGTGACCCCTTCCGTGTGAAGGAAGTGCGCTACCACTGTGCTAACCGCCCTTACGTTCCACTCTAGCAACTGCTAGAGCTGGACTACTATCTTACACGATCGCACCGCCGCTGCACAGCCGGTTGGCTTGAGAAGTTGAGCTGGAGGTTTGACTCCGGCCGGAGATGGCCGGGATCCCGCTTGGGGGCTACAGTGAGGGACAGAGGCTGGGGGCACTATGGCCTACTTACCGACCGAAGAGGCAATTGCTCTGCTTATCGATTTGGCAGAACGGGGCGAGATTAACCCGTGGGATGTGCAGGTCATCGACGTCATCGATCGGTTTTTAGCCCGTATGGCTCCTGCTGCCAACAGTCATGACCTGTCGGAGTCGGGACAGGCTTTTCTCTATGCCGCTATGTTGGTCTATCTCAAGGCGATGGCGCTGTCAGAGCCGGAAGACGAAGAAAGTGAGGAGACCAGCCCGGTGGAGTTGGAGGAGGATCCCTGGCCCAGTTGGTCGTTGGCCCAACTGGATCGCGTGTTGCAGCCCAGGGCCGTACCCCGCCTGAGTCGGACTCGGCCCATCACCCTCAAAGAACTGATCGGCCACCTGCAGGAGCTGGAGACCTTGCTGGAACAGCGCTTTGAGCCTGCCTCAAGGCCCCTGGCTCAACGGGTTTCTCGCAAGCAACCGCTATCAGCGATCGCTCAGTTGGCCCACCCAGAAAACCTCGTAGAGACCACTGCCGAGCTGGAATCCCTGCTTGCCCAACTTTGGCAACAGGGTATCGCCCAAATCAGCTTTGACGACCTGCAGCAATACTTTTGCCAAGAAAGCTCTATGAAAGGGAGTGGCGGGGCTTCTCACCCGATTCAGGTGTTCTGGTCGCTATTGCTCATGGCTTCTCGCTCGCAGGTGGAGCTTTACCAGGAGGAGTTCTACGGCCCCTTGACCATTCGTCCCTGCTCCAGGGAATCCCTGGTAGAATAGCTTCTACCCTGGGATCCCTTCCTGACTGCTTTCCATGAAGACTGCGGCTCAGTCGTGGTTGCCCTCCCGCTGACCCTCCACATCGCTCCGAGCCCGATCCGCCCGCTTGAGGTCTTCTCCGTTCAAGCGTAGGGGTAGCAAAGACTCCGCTTCGCTGTCACGGACGGCAGAGGTTTCCCGATCCAGGTAGTATTCTTCAAGGCGCTCGCTGCCGGGATGCTCTTCGCTGAGGGGCTCTGTGGCGCGAGGCGAAGGTGGGGAATGCAGTAACTCAGCAGGAGGACAATCCTCGGAAATAAGCAAATCCGAGGTGCTGAGCACCCCTTTCGGGATGGAGGAAAGGCGCTGGGCAACAGCTCCGATGCTCTCCAAACGAATCATCTCCTCCCAGGAGCAAATCTCCTCTTCGTCTTCCGTTTCGTAGCGAACCAGGATGGTATCCCCTTCGATATCGAGGATCTTGGCTCGTTCCAGCCAGCGTCCCTGATCGCGCAGGTAGATCCACACATCCTTGCCTTCGCGGCTGAGTTGATAGATCCTACGATGAAGCACGGTCCCCTCCTGAGATGAAAGATCCGGGCGAACTGTTGTGGGGGTTACCCAGTTCATCCTTCCATCTTAGCGGCTGGATCCCCCCGCTGTATGCTTTTCGCGCGGCGGGATGGAGCCTTTAATCTGGTCTTAATCTGGAAGGGATCCGGAAAGGCCGTCTCTCCATGCCCCAAGCCGTTTCAGAGTACCCAATAGTGAACATAGATACGGAAAACCATGCGCATTGCCATTGTCGGGTTGGGGTTGATCGGCGGATCCCTGGCCCTCAAACTTAGCAAAGAAGGTTACCCCGTCTGGGGGATCAGCCGCAATCGGGCCACCTGTCAGGAGGTGCTGGAACGGGGAGCGCTGCAGGGCTGTGGAACCGATTTGGCCCAGTTGGCTGATTTCGATCCCCAGGTGGTGGTGATCTGTACCCCCCTGGAGCAGGTATTGGTCACGCTAGCGGCCTTGGTGCCCCATCTATCGCCGCAGACGGTGGTGAGCGATGTTGGCTCGGTGAAGCAACCGATTGTTGCTCCAGCAACGGAGTTGTGGCCGCTGTTTGTTGGAGGTCACCCGATGGCCGGCAAGACGTTGCAGGGCATCCAGGCGGCAGAAGCCAGCTTGTTTCTGGGGCGGCCCTATGTACTCACTCCTCTCCCCCAGACGCAGCCGCAGGCGGTCGAGGCGATGAAAGAACTGGTGACAGCGGTTGGCGCAGAAGTTGTCCTGGCCGATCCGGAACGCCACGACCAGGCGGTGGCCTGGATCAGCCATTTGCCGGTCATGATCAGCGCCGCTTTGATCGCTGCTGTCGGCCAAGAGGAGGATCCCGACATTCTGGAATTGGCTCGCACCCTGGCCAGCAGCGGGTTCCGAGATACCAGTCGTGTCGGTGGCGGGATCCCGCAGTTGGGCCTAGAGATGGCCCGTCACAACCAGCAGGCGCTCCTGGCTGCCCTGCGCGGCTATCAAGTCCAGTTGGGGAAAATAGAGCGGCTGATCGAGGGCGAACGGTGGGAGGAGCTGCTACAGGTGCTGCAACGAACCCGGCAAGAATGGCAACAGTTCCGGGTCAATCAGACACCGTCCTGAGCGGCTACCTGTAGCTGCTGTAGAGGATCCCTGGCTCGACTTTGCCACTGCTCATTGGTGCCTTATTTTCCTTCGCAGAGATTTCTAGGGTAGGAAACATACTAGAGTAGGTGGACTAGCGATCAAGGCCTGTGAGCACCCTCCTTGCTGAAGATGACATCCTTTACCGCCAACATGTGCACAGTCTGCTGATGCAGCATCTGCCGCAGTTTGGCCCGGTGTACATGGCCTCCAACGGCAGAGAGGCATTGGAGCTCTACCGTCAGCACCGTCCCAACTTTCTTTTGTTAGACATCCGCATGCCCGAGATGAGCGGGATCGAGGTGGCTCGACAGGTTTGGTCGGAGCAACCCAGTACGCGCATCATTTTTTGGTCCCACTTTGCCGATGAGGTCTATGTGCGGGAGCTGCACAAGATCGTGCCGCCGCAAACCGTCTATGGCTATCTCCTGAAGAATTGCACCGACGAAAAATTGGTCAGTGCCATCCAGGCCGTGGTGCAGGATGAGCAATGTGTGATCGATCGAGAGGTGCGAGGGGTCGATTCCCGTTCGCAAAACAAAATTACCGGCCTCAGCGATGCTGAGTACGAGGTGTTGATCGATATTGCCCTCGGCCTCACCGATCAAGCCATTGCCGCACGGCGGTTTTTGTCGCGGCGAGGGGTGACCAATCGTCTGCGCAATCTCTACGACAAGCTTGAGGTGAGCAACGACCAAATTGAGAGCGAGGAGTGGGGCACAACTTTTAGCTTGCGGGCCCGCGCCATTCGCCTTGCCTTCAAGCGGGGTCTGATCAACGCCCAACTCCTGGATGAGGAGGAGGTGCACTTGGATCACTGGCTTAGCCGCTACCGCTTAGAGCCTTTGGATTAGTATCCAACCGGATAAAAAAAAGGAGGGGCTTGCTCGGATGCCTCCAGAGGCTTGGCTTTGTTTTGCCCCTGCCCAGAAGCTGTGCTGGGGAGGGCAATTGGCACCTCGATCATCCGCTCCGGTACCAGAGGCACCATGTCGGAGCGGTCGGCGATCTCCCGCAAGGAATTGGCGATGGACTCTTGGGTGAGGAGAAACTGTCGTTCGTTGCGCTGCATCTGCTGCCACAGTCGGTAGCGCTGGCTCCACCGGCTTTGGGTATGCACCGTCCAACTGTACACACTCAGCACCGACAACCCCGAGACGAGGGCCATGCCGGTGGAGATCTGCTTCCACCAGATCAGGTGCTCTCTCCAGGCGGGATCCCGGCTAGGGGGATAGGCTGATTTCGAGGGTTGGGGGCGACTGGTTCTGACTTTGCCGGCGGGGAGGGGCGGAGTAGTCCTTGGATGGGGACGAGGGGCCAAGGTCGCGGTTTTGCGCTGGACAGGGAGAGAACTGCGGCCAGGGCCCGCATTCAAAGTCTGGCTGACCATAGAGTTTGCACCTCACACACCAAGAAATTGCTGCCAACTGGGCCTCACTTTATCCGATCCCTACGCACCTCAGAGGGCCTCCAGGGGGCAGGGCGGCAACTTAGCTGCTGCGGGCAGCCACTCGCAGTTTGGCAGAGCGGGCGCGGGGATTGCGTTGCTGCTCCAGCTCGGAAGGGCCCAGAGGTTTGGGGGTGAGCACCTGCCAGCGGGGATCCCGGCGAAAGGCCCATTTCACTAGGCGATCTTCCAGGCTGTGGAAGCTGATTACAGCCAATCTGCCGCCGGGTTTTAGCCAATTGGGAGCCTGCGCCAGCAGGGTTTCTAGGGCCTCCAGCTCTCGGTTGACGGCAATGCGCAGGGCCTGGAAGACTCGCGTAGCTGGATGGATGCGACCTCGCCGCGCTGCCGGCGGCACTGCCTGCCAGACCACCTGAGCCAGTTGGGTGGTGGTGAAAAGGGGGCGGGATCGTTCGATGTGGTGGGCAATGCGGCGGGCAAAGCGCTCCTCGCCATAGCGGACAAAGATGTCAATCAAGTCTTCGACTGGCCGGCAATTGACCCAATCGGCGGCCGTTTCCTGACTGGCGGTGGGATCCATGCGCATATCCAGCGGCCCCTCAGCGCGAAAGCTAAAGCCCCGCTCGGGGCAGTCCAGTTGGGGCGAGCTCACTCCGAGGTCGGCCACGATGCCATCGAAAGGGATCCCCTGCCCTTGTTCATCCCGGAAGCCGTGACGCTGCAGATCAAAATCAGCGAAGTTGAGGTGCCAAAGCTGGATGCGCTCCTGGGGGATCCCTGCTGCGGCCAGACGCGCCTGGGCTGCCTCCAGAGCCGTCGGATCCCGATCCAGCCCCACCACGCGCTCTGCCCCCTTCTGCAGCAGCGCCAAACTATGTCCACCGCCACCTAACGTCACGTCCAAAAAGGTGCCACCCTGCTGAGGGTGCAGGTAGACCACCACTGCCTCCGTCAAAACAGACTCGTGGTGGTACAGAAGCATTTCCCCAAGCTGAGCTCTTGCCAAGTCCATAGGTGCAGGGGGTGGCTTTGATTCTTTCCCCGCTCAACGGGCCAGCTTTACCCATTGCAGGATCGGTAGGAAACTCTAGTACCATCAAACGCTAGCATTCACAACATAAGGGCCTGCAAAAAAAGGCCGAGGCCAGGCCCCGACCAAGGAATCCATGTTGTTAAGCTCATCCTCGGGGATAGGGTCGGCTGCCGTCAAAAGACGGGCTGTCTTCCAGTAGGTCAGGATCCTCTGGGTGCAAGGCCGACCGCCGGCAAGAGCAGGGCAGGTTTCAGCTTAACGTATGATTAAGAGGGCTTTTGTCTTTGTCTGTTGTCACGGCTGCTGTGCTGACCACTGCTTCTTCTGCCGACATCCTGACGCTCTCGCCCGCTCGCGGCCTGCGCGGTCAAGTGAGCATTCCCGGCGATAAGTCCATTTCCCACCGCGCCCTAATGCTGGGATCCCTGGCGGAAGGGGAAACCGTCATTCACGGGCTGCTGCTGGGGGAGGATCCCTGCAGTACGGCAGCCTGTTTTCGGGCCTTGGGGGCCGATATCCCAGAGCTCAACAGCGAGTGCGTCCGCATTCAAGGGGTGGGCTTGGATCGCCTGCAGGAGCCGGCAGATGTCTTAGACGCCGGCAATTCTGGCACCACCCTGCGCCTGATGCTAGGGATCCTGGCCGGCCAGGCGGGTCGCTTTTTTGCTGTTACTGGGGATCGGTCCCTGCGCTCGCGGCCTATGGGACGGGTGGTGGAGCCGCTGCGGCAGATGGGAGCGAACATCTGGGGGCGGGCGGGGGGCACCTTGGCGCCCTTGGCGGTGCAGGGGGGATCCCTGAGGGGGATCCATTACCACTCGCCGGTGGCCTCGGCCCAGGTAAAATCCTGTCTGTTGCTGGCGGGCCTGCTGGCGGAAGGCACCACGCAAGTTACAGAGCCGGCCCTTTCCCGCGACCACTCGGAGCGGATGCTACGGGCCTTTGGTGCCGAGATCCACGTGGATACGGCGGCGAAAACCGTGGCTGTGGTGGGAGGATCCCGCCTGGTGGGCCAGACAGTGCAGGTGCCAGGGGACATCAGCTCGGCGGCTTTCTGGCTGGTGGCCGCCTCGATTGTGCCGGAGAGCGAATTGCTGCTGCGGGACGTGGGCCTCAATCCCACCCGCACCGGCGTGCTGCAGGCGTTGCAGGAGATGGGGGCCGATATTTCCATTGAAAACCGCCGGGAAGTTGCAGGTGAACCCCTGGGGGATCTGCGGGTCCGCTCGGCTCGCCTGCGGGGCTGCAGCATTGGTGGCGATCTCATTCCCACGCTAATCGACGAGATCCCGGTTTTGGCGGTGGCGGCAGCCTTTGCCGAGGGGACTACGGTCATTCGCGATGCAGCGGAATTGCGGGTCAAAGAGAGCGACCGCTTGGCGGCCATCGCCCAGGAACTCAGCCGGATGGGAGCCCAGGTCACCGAATATCCCGACGGCCTGGAAATCCAAGGGGGGATCCCTCTGCAGGGGGCCGAAGTGGACAGCCATGAGGATCACCGCATCGCCATGAGCTTGATGGTGGCTGCCCTAGCCGCCCAGGGATCCACCACCCTTCGAGGGGCTGACTGTGCCCGCATCTCCTACCCCGACTTCATCCCCACCCTGCAGTGGCTGATCAACCCTTCGTCCGCGTCCTAGCCAGCCCAGCACCAACCTTTGCCGATGTCAGACCAGCCCATCGCCATCGAACACCTCTGCTTCCGGGTTCCTCCCGGTGGCCAGAGGGCTTTTGTTCTGCAAGACGAGCAGGTCTGGGGGCCCGCCCTGCACCAACAGCCGGGCTTTTTGGGCAAAGAGGTCTGGCTTGACGCCGAGGATCCCGAACTTGTTCACCTCATCATTCGCTGGGCCAGCCGTGCTGCCTGGAAAGCCTTCCCCTCGGAGCAGGCAGAAGCTTTGGATCGGCAGATGCGGCCTTTTTATGTGCGCCTAGAGCAGGCCAGAGAATACCAGCTCTGGCAGCCCGACCTATTGGGAGAGGGACAAGCCTGATTAGGGGATCCCTTGGGTCTCAAAGCCCACCTCGGCAGCCGTTGAGTCGGCCCTAGCGGATGCCGCTGCCCGCTCTTGTTCCACCAACTCCCGCAGGCTGGGCATGGCCACCGCCAGAGCCCCTTCGCGCCGTTGCAGCCCGACCTCAAAAGTTTCCGGAGTCACGATCCCACCGGAGATGAGCATCTTAAAAGCATCCTCCACCGGCATGAACACCTCCACCACCTGGTCTTCCGGCACAATGGCGTACCAGCCAGTGGTTGGGTTGGGCGTGGTGGGCACGAACAGGCTGAGGGAGCGCTGCGGTCCATCCGGTCGAATGGGAGTTTGAATGACGCCCGTTACAAAAGCTAATGCCCAAACCCCAGGCCGAGGATATTCCACCAGCACCACCCGTCGAAAGCGTTGGTTGTTAGGGGCAAATAAAACGCTGACCAATTGCTTCAGGGTTTTGTAGACCAGCCCCGCTATCGGGATTGCATGGAGCAACTGCTCGCTCAGGTTGAGCAGCCACTGGCCGACAATGTTGCGGGCCATGAAGCCGATCAGCAGGATGAACACAACCGGTGTCAACAAGCCCACCGCCAGATCGATGAGGTTGATCAAAATGGGGTGCAGCCCCTGGATGGGATTAAACTGCTTGGGAATGCTGGTCAAAAAGCCGATGCTCCAGGTGGCCACCTCCACCGTCAGCCAAATCGTAGTTGCCAGAGGGATCACCACCAGCAAACCCGCCACGAAATAGTTCTTAAGATGCTGTTTCCATTGAGAAACCATGGTGAGGTCGTTCCATCAAGTCGTTAATGAGTGGACGCACCGAGCCGACGTAAGTGAGACTTGCAGATGGCAATCATCATACCTGCCTTCTGCCTTGCCCTCATGGGGGGCAGCCACAACCTGCTCGGACAAAAAACGGGCTGCCAAAAAGCGCGGAGCCCCAAACTTTCATGAGGCCGATAATGCTATCTTAGGTCAGTGTGAAACTTTGTAAAGGCAGGGATCCCGCCCGGAGGCGTTGTGGCCAAGCCCTGGGATAGTTCTGCCGAATGTCGTGTGGGAGGCCCCATGTCAGAGTCCGATTGGTTAGAGCACACCTGTCAGGTGGAGGTGCCGGTTCCCATCGAGCAGGTGTGGGAGCTGTGGGCCGACCTTGCCCTCATGCCGCGCTGGATGAAGTGGATCCGCTCGGTGGAATTGCTGGATCACGAGCTATCGCGGTGGACACTGGACACGCGCGGCTTTACCTTCAGTTGGATCTCCCGCACCCATACGGTGGTGAAGCATCAGCACATTGGCTGGCAATCGGTAGAAGGGCTTCCCAATCGGGGGGCGCTGCGGTTTTACGATCGCAAGGGCAGTACTATTGTCAAGCTGTCGGTGGCCTACAAGATCCCGGGACTCCTCGGCAAAATCTTGGACAGCCTGTTTGTGGGCAAAGTGGTGGAGAGTACCATTCAAGCCGACCTGGAGCGCTTCAAAGCCTATGCTTTGGAGCAGGCGGCGCGGGCCGCCGACAATGCCTCCACTGGCTAGCCTCGATCTTGCTGCAGTTTTCTGCTGCCCAGTCAACCGTTGCTAACCTTCCCTGTTGCCCAAGGTCTGCTTCATGTCCGATCCCTCCCTCGAGTCTGTCGTCGTTCTCTCTCATCAGCCGGTGGACAACCGCAACATTCGCTTCTCCCTGAAGCGAGACGATCTGGATCTGGATCAACTCCTAGTGTTGTTGAACCGCAACGCCTTTTGGGCCCAGAATCGCCGGCGGGAAGAGATGGAACGGGCCATCGCCCACAGCCACCCGGTGGTCAGCGTCTGGGACGGGGAGCGCCTCATTGGCTTTGGTCGCGCTACCTCTGACGGGGTTTACCGGGCTGTCCTCTGGGACATTGTGGTTGATCACGAGTATCGACGGCAGGGCATTGGGCGCAAGCTGGTGGAAACCCTGATCAGCCATCCCCACCTGCAGTCGGTGGAGCGCATCTACCTGTTTACCACCCATCAGCGTGGCTTTTACGAGCAGATCGGCTTTGTGGAAAACCCCAGCACCACTTTAGTTTTGTACGGTCGCTCGCCGGAGCTCTTGCTGACCCCTGCCGAACAGGCGCAGGCTTGAAAGGGGATCCCCGGGGCAAGGGGGAGGCGTGGGTGAGTGTATCTTGAACAACAGTGGGTTAGCTCGGCCTTGAGGAGAGGACGCGCTAGCCTAAAGCAAAAAGGGTGAGAGGGTGTACCTATGGCCAATCGCCTTGCCACGTGTTCCAGTCTTTACCTGCGCAAGCACGCCGAGAACCCAGTGGATTGGTGGCCTTGGATCCCGGAAGCTCTGGAGAAAGCCCGGGCTGAGGACAAGCCGATTTTTCTGTCCATCGGCTATTCCAGTTGCCATTGGTGCACCGTCATGGAGGGGGAGGCTTTTTCCAACCCGGAGATCGCCGCCTTCCTCAATGCCCATTTTTTGCCCATCAAGGTGGATCGCGAGGAGCGGCCTGATCTAGACAGCATCTACATGCAGGCGCTGCAGCTCATGAGTGGGCAGGGGGGGTGGCCCCTCAATGTCTTCCTCACGCCCGAGGACCTGGTGCCGTTCTATGCGGGCACCTATTTTCCGGTGGAGCCCCGCTTTGGCCGCCCGGGGTTTCTGACCGTACTGCAGCGCATCCTCCAGTTTTACCGCCAGGAAAAAGACAAAATCGAGACCATGAAGGGCCAAATCTTGGCGGCCCTGACCACCCTCAGTGACCTGGTGCCGGAAGACCATATTCCCCCTGATCTGTTGCGCTCCGGGATCCCCAAAATCCAACCTTTGCTGAGCAACGCCGGAGCGGTGCAGCAGTTCCCCATGATGCCCTACGCCCAGTTGGTGTTGCGCTCAGCTCGCTTCGACCCACCGGAAGGGATCCCTGGCTCGCCAACGGCGCTGGAACGGGCCAAGGAGCGAGGGATGGCCTTGGTGTTGGGAGGGATCTTCGACCATGTGGCCGGCGGGTTTCACCGCTACACCGTGGATCCCACCTGGACGGTGCCCCACTTTGAAAAAATGCTCTACGACAACGGGCAGATCTTGGAGTTTCTCTCTGAGCTGTGGGCCCACGGGATCCAGGATCCAGCTATCGAGCGGGCGGTGCGCCTGACGGTGGAATGGGTGGCGCGGGAGATGACTGCCCCTGCCGGGTATTTCTATGCCGCCCAGGATGCCGACAGCTTTGCCCGGGCGGAGGACGACGAGCCGGAGGAGGGCGAGTTCTACGTTTGGCGCTGGCAGGAGCTGCAGGAGCTGCTGGATGAAGCAACCTTCCGCGCCCTGCAGCAGGCTTTTTTCTTGTCGCCCAATTTCCCCGACCGGCCCGGCTGCATCGTCTTGCAGCGCAAACAGGGGGGGGAACTGCCGCCGGAAGTAGAGACCGCCTTGACCACCCATCTGTTTCGGGCCCGCTACGGCTCCACAGAGCGGAGAACTCCCTTCCCACCTGCGGTAGATGCCCGCTCGGCTCGCCAGCAATCCTGGCCAGGACGCATTCCGCCCGTCACTGATACCAAGATGATCGTCTCCTGGAACGGCCTGATGATCTCCGGTCTGGCACGGGCCTACCAGGTGTTTGGCGACGAGGATTATCTGCAGTTGGCCCTGCGGGCTGCCCAATTCATCCTCAGCCAGCAGCGCCACCCCCAGACGGGATCCCTGCTGCGGTTGAACTACGATGGCACAGCCCAGGTACCTGCCCAATCGGAAGATTACGCCCTGCTGATCAAGGCCCTGTTGGATCTGCACCAGACCTGCCTGCCGCTGGGGGGGGATCCCAGCTCTCAGGACTGGCTGGAGGCCGCCATTCGGCTGCAGCAGGAGATGGACACACGACTGTGGGATGAGGCCAGAGGGGGGTACTTTGTCAGCGACGCCCAAAGCGCCCCTGAACTGTTGGTGCGGGAGAAAGAATTTCAGGACAACGCCACGCCCGCGGCCAATGGGGTGGCTATCGCCAACCTGGTGCGCCTGGCTGCCATCACCGGAGATCTGGACTACTTGGAGCGGGCAGAGCAGGCCCTGAAAACCTTTGCCCATGTCATGAGCACCCAGCCGCGCACCTGCCCCAGCCTCTTTGCCGGCTTGGATTGGTACAGCAACTGGGTGAAAGCAACCCTAGAGGCCGAGCACATTGCTGCGCTGCAGCAGCACTCTTGGCCCACCACTGTCTTCGCCCTGCCCACGGAAGCGGAGCCGCTGCCAGAAGGGGCGCTAGGCTTGGTGTGCT
>NZ_JANSJN010000054.1:0-2162 GCF_047462555.1 Synechococcus sp. B60.1 | reverse complement strand
CTCTTGGCCCACCACTGTCTTCGCCCTGCCCACGGAAGCGGAGCCGCTGCCAGAAGGGGCGCTAGGCTTGGTGTGCTGGGGCAGCAAGTGTCTGGCTCCGGCCAGCTCGCTGGAACAAATCCAGTCCCAGATTAGCAAGGGCCAGAACCGGGCCTACTGACAGCGGTTCAGCCTTCTCCAGAACAAGCCGGGATCCCTTCTGCTCTACCCAAGCCGCTACGGCTTAGCTCTGGTTCTCCACCCCAAAAAACTCGATGCGGTAGCTCTGGATGCGAGTGCCTGTCTTCTGCTCTACCTGGGCCAGCAGCTCCGGCGGCAGCTCCACATCCACGTCCAGAATGCGGTTGCTGTCCAGGCAGTTGACATGGCTGTGAGGATGGGTACGATTGCCGTAGCGGCGCCCATCGGCGCGATCCAGACACTCGATAATGTTGTGGCTGGCCAGGGCCTCCAGATTTTGATAGACGGATGTGTGGCCAATGGGCTTGCCCTGCCGATTGAGGCGATCGTAGATCTCTCGAGCGGAAAGGTGCTCGCCGCATTGCCACAGCAGTTCCAAAATATAACGACGCTGCCGGCTAAGGCGCAGATTGCACTCCCGGCATCGCTCCAAAGCAGCTTCCAAAGAGTCTACAGGGCGAGGCATGGGCAAACCTCAAGTCATACCGAGTCTGAGATAGCCAGTTGCTCATTTGTACTAGTCTAACATTTGCAAGTCGAAGTTTCTGAAGATTTGTTGCAAAATCTCCGCTGGCATAGACCTCTCCAAGCAGTGTGCAGAAGAAGTGGGGTCAATTATTGACGATATCCCTTCTACAATACCGCTGGGGTGTTGAGGAGAAGCAGGATGCGGCGGCGCCAAATGATCTTGGGCTTGTTGGGACTAGCCGGCAGCAGTGGATTGGTGGGGGCCTATTGGGCCAGTCGGCAGCGTCCTACTTCGGTACCTCTGTCCGCAGTGGTGGGAGGGGCGGCGCCCCCTACCCCTCGACCTACGCCCACGGTTGTCCCCCATCCAGAAGCTCCCCAGGGCCTTTACATCCCAGCCCGCCGCGACCTCCGCCTAATGGTGCTCAGCGACCTAAACGGCATCTACGGCTCGGTGGACTACGACCCAGAGGTGGATCGGGCTATCCGCCTCATCCCCTACTTCCAGCCGGATATCGTCTTGGGCGGAGGGGACATGGTGGCCGGGCAAGATCCCCGCCTCTCGGAGGAGCGCATCCGTGCCATGTGGGCAGCCTTCGACCGGCATGTGGCCGGCCCGCTTCGTGCTGCCAAACTGCCCTACGGCTTCACGCTGGGCAACCACGATGCGTCCTGTGCCCGCACCACGCGGGGCGGTTTTCTCTTCCAAAAAGAACGGGATCTGGCCCGCGAGTTTTGGAACGACCCGGCCCACGATCCCGGTTTGAACTTTGTGGATCGAGGCGACTTTCCCTTTTATTACACCTTCGAAAAAGACGGGGTGTTTTACCTAGTCTGGGACGCCACCTGCAACTACATCCCGCCGGAACAGATGGCCTGGGCGGAAGCAGCACTGGCCAGTGAACGAGCCCAGAAGGCCAAGTTGCGCATCGTCATCGGCCACCTGCCGCTTTACGCCATCACCGTCGGGCGTGACGATCCGGGAGAAGTGCTGCTAGAGGCAGACGCCAAACGAGCCCTGCTGGAGAAATATCGCGTCCACACTTACATCAGCGGCCACCACCACGGTTACTATCCCGGCCACAAGGGACAACTGCAACTGCTCCATTGCGGCATTCTTGGCGCCGGCCCCCGCCCCCTCCTGAATAGCCCCCTGCCTCCCCGCAAGACTCTCACCCTCATCGATGTGGACTTCGACACTCCGGAAGTTACCTACTACACCACCTACCACATGCGGGATCTGAGCGTGATCGACCAAGCCGAGCTGCCCCGCTTCATCACCGGCCACAACGGCCTGGTGCTGCGCCGCGATGTTAACTGGGACAACCTCACCCCCGAAGAAATCGCCACCTGCCGCGCCCGCATCGGATCCCTGTGCCACGATTGACCGGAAAAAAGCGGCGCAGGCCCCAGCATTTATGCCCGGGGATAAGCTACTTAACGTAAGGTGCGGAATTCCCCACGGTCTATACGGTGGGGATGGATAGCACCCTCTGACTGATTCTGGATGTATT
>NZ_JANSJN010000053.1:1721-18825 GCF_047462555.1 Synechococcus sp. B60.1 | reverse complement strand
CCCTCAGGGAGAGGGGCTGGGGGTGAGGGCCTCAGGGAGAGGGGCTGGGGGTGGTCGCGTGAGCGGCGCGGAGCGCTTGGGCCTCAGGGAGAGGGGCCGGGGGTGAGGGGTCGCCTCTAGGGCCGGAGTAGGTCGGCGGATCCAGCGCCGGGGATCGGCAAGCGTTGCAGCGGTTCTGGGGTGGGCGGGGCAGGGACAGGGTTCAAGGCGGTGGGAATGTACAGGGGCTTGGGATCGGGATCCCCGCCGAAGGCCAGCAGAATGGCCCGCAGCAGGGCCTGTCGCTGTTGCCGGGTCAGGGCTTGCACGGCTGCCTTGTCTTGGGCATAGGGGTTAACCGTCAGGCGCTCGGCACCCGGGTAGCGCTGGGCAACTATCGGCTCATTGGCGTCCAAATAGTCCGCTAGCGTCAGTTGCCAGTCAAAGCGGTCGGTAGGAGAGCGACCGACCACCTGCAGGTGGTAGACCATCATCCGCCGCACCAAGGTATCTTCCTCGGGCGCGGGGCCGCCGTCATTGGGGTTCACGGGGGTATAGCCATTTTCCAGCGGCAAATCTGGCAAGGCCGCGTAGACCTGCCGCGCCGCCTCAGGGATCAGCCGCAACTGGGCATAGGCAGGGCCGGATCCCAGTAGAGCCACAGCGGCAATGCCCACCCAACTTCGCCAAAGAGCTTGTTTCCTCACCACAACTTTCTTCTCCGCTGGCAGCAAACTAGCGTTCCAAATGGTCGTGAAACTATTTTTTGAGCTGCAATGCTCATCTCTCCTGAGCAGAAAAGCTTGGGATCCCGGAGCACTTGGGAAGTGTCGCAACCTAAAAGGGACGGTCATGAACCGTTCTAAACTGCATGGATTTTTTGACTCAACATTTATAGACAGGATGCTCGGCTGCTGGTTGACCTCAGCTTTTGAGGATCTCTAGTCAATACTCAATCCCTCAACCACTTGAGGCTGAGGACGTGGCTTAAGGGGAGCAGATTGGGCCAGGCGATCCCGTTGGCGATGCGCCTGAAAGTGATTTTGCCACAAGCCGAGGATATCTAGGGTTTCGCCACCATGCTGGGTGTAGCGCTGCCGCACTTTACACAGAACAGGGGTATTGACACACACACCGGAGACGATTACCTGACCCTTGCTCAAAGCCGGCAATTCTTGGAGCAGATCCCGTCCGGCAGCCTCAACGCTGTGGCGCAGGTTTTCTTGATCGGAAGGGTTGACGATTCGCATCAAAAATTGGCTCATGCATTGCGACAGGATATCCGAGTCCAACTTGCCGGGGCGTTGCGTAATGAGACCTACTCCCAGTCCAAACTTGCGTCCTTCGCTAAGGATGGTGCGCAACACCTGCTTGCAGCGGGAAGGCTCGTGGGCAGGGGCAAAGCGATGGGCCTCTTCCAACAAGATAAAAACAGGATAGGGCAGGTAATTTTCATCCCCCGGCTGGATCTTGCCTTTATGGGTGTTAATGCGGGCGTAATTGGCCTGGCGCAGAATAGCAGCGGCAATCACCTGCTGCTCTTCCTGGCTAATCTCGTGCATTTGTAAGATGGTTACCTGCCCTGGCTCAAACAAATCCTTTGGAGCCAGGTGTTCTACATTGCTGAAATAGGGAGAGCGATCGATCTGCTCCAGCTTCCACTCCAGGGCAGGTGCTGAGGATCCTTGAGATCCATCTTCCTTGGAATCCACTTCGTTGACGGCGTCGATCAGATCCTGAATCGTCCAACGTACTGGATTAAACTGGGTAACCTTGCGGAAAGCCTTCTCTAGGAAAGATTTCTGCCGGTCGGTGGTCTCTGGCAAGAGGGTAAGGATATCGAAAAAGTTGAGAGAAGACACGCGGATCTTAATTTCTTGTGGGGAGAGAACCTTAACCTTAGGGCGGTAGCCGTCTTCGCCGAAAAACTTGGGGTGGGACTGCATCTCTGCCAGCGTATGGTATTCCCCATGAGGATCAAAAATAAGAACAGCAGCCCGGTTTTTGGGCAACATCAACTCTTCAATCAAGACCCCTGCCGTATAGGATTTTCCGGATCCCGTCCCTGCCAAAATAGCCAGATGGGTGCTAACCATTTCCTTGACATCCAGCACCACGGGCACCGCTCCCTCATCGCGCAACAGCAAACTGCCCAAGTGAGCGCCCCCAATGGCTGTTTCATCCCGTTTGTTCAAAATCGATTTCAGCAGACGATTGGAGGCCAAAAAGACTTTGGCACCGGGATCCGGAGGGCGACGGGGGTTAATAAAGCCCATGGCGCGGTGAAAATAGCCGATGACCTCGACGGTAACTGCGTAAATTTCTGGGTTGGGATGGGTAAAGCCCACTAAAGCCACAATGGTGCTGGGATCGATCTCGGTGTCGGCAAAGATGCGATCGGGAATGTGATCCAAAAGCTGGACTTGGCTGATTTTGCCTAGGATTTGCAGGGTTTGGGACTGGAGATCCCGCACTTCATAGTAGACAAAATCGCCTACCCTTACGGCTTGGGTATTGGAAGTGATAAACACATATTGGTTGGGGGTTTCACCGGGGCCCTTGACGGTGCCGATTACCTCTGGGGCCTCTTCATCAGAGGAGAAAACAGCTTTTGGATAGCGCCCATTCTCAGAGGGGTGAGGCATCCCTACAGTTTTTTTGGTCATCAGCGCATCGCTCCTACGGTCATTTTCCAGGCCAATTCTTTGCTTAGAATTTGCAGGGCCCGCTGTTGGGCTGGATCGGAAAACATGGGTATGATATCGTTCAAGACTTGATAAATAAGGTGGTCAGCAAAGTTGCCACCGCTGCTCAAGAGCAATCCATAGTACGAAAACTGGGTTTGACCTTGGGGATCTTGGTGAAAACGTAGGATTTCTTCTTGGCTCATGCGAAAAACGGGTGTGTTTACGGGCACCACCACGCGCGGGATCCCTTGCCGGCCACAGCCCCGCTCTTCGTCCAAAGCTCCGATGAGAACCACCGAAAGCAGTGTGCGCACCTCGTTTTGTAAATCAGGGGAAAAATAGGGATCCGGCTGGCTGGAAAGGCGTGGGCCGGAGTTGAGAAAGAGTGGGTTGACAATTTGGGTGTTATAGACCAGACCCACAGCCCAGTGCCGTTGATCGCTCTCCAGCTTAACAAAGCTGCCAAAGCCATAGTCGTCGGGAGAGGGAGGATTCTTGACTTCTAAGATGTCATCCACCTGCACTACGTAGTCGCAGTGATTGTTGGAGCGAACCACCTTGCCCAATCTCATCGAACCCGCCTCCGCTGCAGTTTACTCACCGTTTTCTGAGATAACCTGAGGCTGAGCTTCTCGCGGCTTGCCCAATCTTGCATCAGGCGCAGGAAAAGGTTGCGATCTTCGTTGCGAATGACGGCTATTTGATCGGCTGTCTCCAGCACATAAGGATAGCCTCTTCCAATGATCACCTCGCAGCGCACCAGATCCACCACCCAGTCCAAAAGTCCTGCCTCATAAACCCAAACCGGTATCTCCAGCCGGGCCGGAAAGTTGTTGTTGGTGCGCAAATAAATAAATCCCACCCGCTCCCGCATTTCTTGGTAGGAGTTGAGGATCCCATCTTGAGGGTTGAGGCTGCCGCCACGAGCGCAGATAAAAAAAGGCGTGCGCTCCCCCCACTCTAGCCAGGGGCTGAGCAATTGGGCATCGTGGAGCTGAGGAGCTTCAGGAAGATCGAAGCAATGCCGCAGCAATGTCACCAGATCCGAGGTATAGGTGGTGTCGATGTAGGCAACGATGGGGATCCGGTTTTGCTCGCTGGCCCGCAGCACCTGGAGTAAACATTGTACGTAGAAATCTCGGCTTTCCGGCTCAAGAGCTTCCGCGAAGGTAGCCACCAACGCCCCATCTAAAAAGGCCAACTTTCGGGATCCAAGCTGAGCTCTCCGGATATATTCCACCAGCTTTTCTGTTTCCATTTGAAAGCGACGCATGTTGACAACGCGCTCTTTGGGCTCACCGCTGCTATCGGATCCCAAATCCTTTGGAGTCAGTACATCGACTTGAATATCTTTCTCATACAGGCCTTGGGCACAGTGATGATTCTCATACCAGCCGATCTGCACTAAGGCCACCGGGATCGACAGATCCTTGCTGGGATAGATCTGGGATCCGTCTACTGCAAAGGTGGGAATATTTTTGATAACCGACCTTGCCCACTCACAGCTTTCTTCGTAGCTGGCCCATTGCTGCTTAAAAGGAATTGCCCAACCGGAATGAAGATCCCATTCTTGAGTGGGCAGGGCACCGGGAAAGTCCAAAAGCGCTGTTTTTTCAGCAATCTCTGCGCTCGACCACCGGCACAAGCTTTTCATGGCCTGCCGATACCCTTCTCTGCGCTCCGATAGCCCTTGATCAAAAGTCACGAAAGCCTCTCGCTTTTGCTGCAATACCGCCAGAACCCGGTCAGCTCTAAATACCATAGATGGGATCCCTCCTCATCTGGTCAGAGCCGGAGTGCCTCTCCACCCGAATGATGTTCTCCGTTACTTGCTCAAAGGTATCGTCATGGCTGATTACAAATAGCTGCTCAAAAGATCGCAAATTGGTGATGGCCTCTGCCAACCGCTGTCGCCGCTGGGCGTCCATGTTGGTGGTGGGCTCGTCGAAGAAGGCAATATCCAACTGTCCTAACACCTTGAGCAAAGCCAGGCGAACTGCCAGAGCTGCCGACATCTGCTCTCCTCCAGAGAGGCTGGCAAAACGTCGTTTGGGTCCGCCTCCCTCTTGAACGCGGATCTCGTAGTCGGCCTCCCAGGTGAGGGCAACATTGGGGCGGTTGAGGATTTCCCGGAAGAGGTGATCGGCAATGTTGTTGATCTGCTGTAGATAGTATTGGGTAATTTGGGGGCCGGCCTTTTTGTAGGTATCTCGGCTAAACTTAATGAAGCGATGCAGCCGCTCTTTCTCGATGCGTTGCGTCTCAACTTGTTTTAAGGTTTCTCTCACCCGCTCCAGTTGCTGTAACCTTTCCTGGATTTTCTGCAGTTGAGGGGCAAGGCTTTCCAGGCGAGCTTGGGCCTCGGCCTTTTGAATTTCGGTGGCCTGCAAAAGGGAGTGCAGACGTTGGTGCTCCTGAGGCTGATAGAGGGAAGCCAAAGGATCCCGCTCTGCCCGTAATCGGGACAGTTGGGTTTGCAATGCTTGCTGTTGCGCCTTCAGTTCACTGAGCTTTTGTTCTCGTTGGGGGAGCAGTTTGGCAATAGGCTCCAGACGTAGATATTGCTCGTGATCCGCTCGGTAGTGTTCGCGCTGTTCTTGCAGGGATCCCAGCTCTCGATCCAAGTGCTCAGTTTGCATCAGCGCTGCCTCAAGGGGACGGAGTGCTGCCTCCAAATCCTGGATTTGCTGTAGGTACCCTGCCTGCGTTTGCAGGTACTGTCTTTCCAGCTTGAGCTCTGCTTTCAGCCGCTCGGCCCGGCTTCTGGGATCCCCCAGGGACTTCAAGGTTTCAGCAGCTTTTGCAATTTGGGCTTGCAGGTAATCTTGGGATCCCTCTGTTTTCTCCCAGCGATCAATTTGGGCTTGTTTTTCCTGCTTGGCTTGCTGGATCTGTTCTAGGGCTAACTGAGCTGCTTGCAGTTCATCTTTTCGTTGTGGCAAACTTTGGACAAGTGGTTGCATACGGATAACGGTTTCATAGCTGTTGCGATGGCAGCTCTGCTCCTCCCGTAAAGTGGCAATTCTCTCGTCTAGATCGGCAAGTGGCTGAAGCTGCTGCTCCAGGGTTTGTATCTGTTGTTCAAGTTGCTGGATGCTGGCTACAACTTGCTGGTACTCTTGCTCAACTCTCGGCTTATGGTTGAGCTCCTTTTCCAGGCGCTGGATTTGTCCTTTGGGATCCCCTAGTGCCTGCAGCGCTTGGCCAATTTCCTGTTGTTGCCGAAGAAAGTCTGGCTCCGCCTCGAGGCTCCACTGAAGATCCTCAATTTTGCTCTGGCGTTCGTTTTGCCATTGCAGCAACTGTTGAATTTGAGCTTCTAACTCGGGAATCTGCGCCGTTAAGCCAAGCAGGGGCTGCAAAGTCTTGAGTTGCTTCTGGATATCGGCCAGTTGCTGGCGTAACTGAGGCTCGCAAGTTTGCGGGGAAAGATCCTGGAGAATCTGTTGGATGGATTGCAGTAGCTGTTGGCTGAGGGCTGAAGACTGGGCCAGAACTTGCGGGATCCGCTGCCATAGAGGTTGGAGTTGCGGATAACTCTGTTGGCAAGCGGCCAGCTCCTCCACAAGACTTTGAATGCTGTGGTTGTGCTGGGCCAGTTGGTGAGAGCCCTGCTCGACAAGGGCTTGGAGTTCCTGCTGAAATTGCCGCGCCGCAGCCAGGCGGCTGAGCTGAGTTTGCAGTCGCTCTTGTTGAGCCTCAAGGAGGGGAATCTTGGCTACGTGCTCTCGATCGGCCTGTCGCTGTCGAAGCTGCAGCCGCAACTGTTCCAACTGGGCCCGGCCCTGTTCCTGTTCTGTTTCTCTCTGTCTTAGTTCTAGGCGCAGGGCCTGAAAAGAGGCCAACTTCTGGCCCATTTGAGAGTACCGTTGTTCCAGGGCAATTTGCTTTTCGCAGAGAGTTTGCAGGTGTAGCTTTTCCTCCTCCATTTTGTGGAAGAGGTGGAGCTGTTGTCGATATTCGGATTCTCGCAATTGGAGTTGGTGGAGCTGCTGCCGTAAAGTTTCCCGCTGAGCTGTCAAGGTCTGCCGTGTTCGTCGCAACGCCTCTTCCTCTGCCACCCAAGCCTCCAACTCCAGATAACGCCTGTAGGCTGATTGGTGCTGTTGACAAATGGCCTGCGCCTGTTCAGCCTCTTGGACGCGGCTTTGCAGCAGTTGACAGCGCCCGGCGTGGGCTGACCATTCTCCCTGAAGCTGCTCCCAGTCGCGGTGCAGTTGGAGCAAGGTGTCGAGCTGCTGAGCCCAGTGGCTTTGTCGGCGCTCCAGCTCCTCTTGGGCTTGAATCTGGGGAGCCAGCTCCTCTAGCTCCTGCTTCCAGCGCTGTTGTTGGCTTAGTTTTTCCTGCAGCCTCGCCAGTTGGTTTTCGAGGTTCTGCTTTTGCGAGAGCAGGCCCTCCCGCTGCTTCAGCCACTCCAGGCGCTGCTGCCGTTGCTTTTCCAGCTCCCGCAACCGATCTTCTATGGCCAGAAAGCGCTGGGATCCCTCTTGATGGCGCTGTTGTTGTACCTGCGCTTGCTGGGCCTCTGCCCACAGCTTTTCGGCTTGCTCAAGGGCTACTGCCAGCAGGGATCCCTCTTGCTCCAGTTGAGCAATTTGCTGGTCGAGCGTTTGGATTTGCGCAAGCAGCTTCTCCAGCCGCTCCAGCTCCAACTTCACCTCGGCCAAGGTATGGGTATGGTGGCTTAAGCGCTCCTGCCAATGCCTCAGTTCTTGCTCAATTCTCTGCTGCTCTACTTGGAGTGGATCCCAGTCTTGCATCTGTTGATCGAGCAGCTCAATTTGATGCTTGACGGCCAAAACTTGCGCCTCACTGTATTTTTCAACTGCCAGCAGATCCTTTGCAACTTGCTGGTACTCTTCTACCTTCAAGATGCGGTCGAAAACTTCTTTCCGCTCCCGACTGGTTTTGAGAAAATCTGCGGTGAAAGTGCCCTGGGGTACCCCAATGGTTGTGGCAAAGAGCCGTGCCAAATCAGTACCAGCGGGCACGCCCAAATGTTGCCTCAGCCACGCCAGCACATCTGCCTTGCGCTCGTAATCTAGGCGCTGCTTCAATTGCGGATCGAAGAGGCGATATCCCTGGCTGACACTGCGACGAACGTCATAGGTGCGCTGATCCCACTGGGAAATAAACTGGACAGTAGCCACCGCATCGTTGGCGCCTGTGCGGATGAGTTCTTCTTGGTTGTAGGGGCAGTAGTCAAACAAAACCCAGGCGATGGCCTCTAGAATGCTGGTCTTGCCTGCTCCATTTTCTCCACAAATGGCGTTGATACCGGGCTCAAACTCGAAGAAGGCGTCCTCATGAGACTTGAAGTTCTGTAGAGCCAGAGAGAGGATCCGCATGGTCAGTCTTCTTCCCCCAGAAAGGCGCCGCTTAGGTGAGCATACACTTCCGCTTCGCCTTGCCCGTCCAGGATTTTCTCTTTGAGATCCAAGAGTAACTGTGCCAGCTCTTCGCTGCGCTTGCGGTAGTGGGCATGGCTGCTCAGCAGATCCCTGTAGATTTTCTCTTCAATTTGCAGCCTGCGCCCTTCTTCTTCGAGGGAAAGAGCAGCCGACCCGATCTCCAAAGTAGTGGCTTCGAAGCGGAAGAGAACCAGCAGGGCACCGGTAAGCTGCTGAATCTGCTGCTGCAGGGCGCGGCTATCCAGCTCGTGCTTGGCAAAGCCCACCTGCCCCACCAGCCGAAACTCCACCATTGGCTCTAGCCCACTTTCGGGAAGGTCGGATCCCTTGGCCAAGGCAATTGCGGCTGCAACAATCTCTTCGGGGGTTTCCCGGCCCTTGGCTTCGAGAGAGATCCGTCGGTGAGGCCGCCGATAGTAGTCCTGCACCAGCTCAGCCTGAGGCGGGCCATCTCCCCAGCAAACGCGGTAGGCTCCCCGCGGAAAGTCCCACTCGGCGCTACTGTTGGCCTCCAGGGATCCGGGATTGAAGATCCAGCCCTCTTCCGTATAGCTTTTGTGGATGTGCCCCAAAGCCAGGTAGCCCACCCCCGCCTCCCGCAAAGGCAGCAGATCCCGGTAGCGCAAGGCCCCTTGGTAACGGGCAATTTGCCCCTCCAGCCCGTGGTGAAACATCAACACCACCCGCTCGGGCCCGGGGGGCAGCCGGCGAATGGCCGCCGCCAACTGCTCGATGGACTTGGGGGCCGCCGACCCGTACCACTGGGATCCGATCACCCGTACCCCACAGGGCAGGTCTAGATAGCCCCCCCGCCCCCCTTCCCAGGGGCGCAGCTCCAAACCCTCCTCTCCTGCTTCCGGCTCCAGCAGGATCAGTTCGCCGTGATCGGCCAAGTATCGCAGCCAACTGGTCTTGACACCGTAGGGGCGATTGTCGTGGTTGCCCTCAATGGCCAAGACGGGGATCCCGGCCTGCTTTAGCTCCCGCAAGACAATCTGGGCTTGGTTGAGGACGCCAGGCTGAATTTGCCGATGCTCAAACAGATCCCCGGCGATGAGGACAAAATCCACCGGGTTCTGGATGGCATGGCGGCGCACCACATCCCGAAAGGCCAAAAAGAAATCTTTGCTCCGCTCCGGGCTGTTGTAGCGGTCGTAGCCCAGATGCACATCGGCTAGATGCAAAAAGGTGCAGGTAGAAGTGGCCATCGCCCGAACCTGCCAGCAAATTGCCCACAGTTTAGCTTAATCGGCGGGAAGCCCCGCACTGTAGGGGTGAACTGTGTTTACCCAAGAGCCAATCAGTGTCGGGATGAAAGCCGTTCGTGCCACAATACGCTATCGGTTCGCGCAGCGTGGCGTAAGCCATGGTGTGTTGACTCAACGAAGATAAGGGTCGGGAAGTGCCGGGATTCGTTTACCAGACAAACCCTAGTGCTCAACCCGATATAGGGATCCCTGCCCGGTCATTTGCAGCTTTGCCCGCATTGCCACCACTAGAGGTAGGTGCCGCCCCGCCGCTGCTGGCTACGGATCCGGTGACATTAGCCAACGGCTCCAGAGGCTCCGGCCCCTCTCCTGAAAGCCCAGAAGCCGCGAGACGCTACTTGCTGCCGCTAGCCTAGAACAAAAAGTATCGTTGCGCCATCGGCAGGACTTCTGCCGGCTCACAGGTGAGCAATTCTCCATCGGCCCGTACTTCATACGTCTCCGGGTTGACCTCGATGTGAGGGGTGCTGCTGTTGAGTTTCAAATCCGCCTTGCCAATCTCGCGGCAATTCTTGACCGCTACGGCCCGGCGTTGGATCCCCAGTTTTTCTGGGATCCCCAGGTCTAGGGCAGCCTGGGAGACAAAGAGCAGGCTGGTCTCGCTCAGGGCGCGGCCAAAGCTGCCGAACATAGGCCGAGGGTACACCGGCTGCGGGGTTGGAATCGAGGCGTTGGGATCCCCCATTTGGGCATAGGCAATCAAGCCCCCCTTCAGGACGATCTCCGGCTTAACCCCAAAGAAAGCCGGCTTCCACAGGCACAGATCCGCCAGCTTGCCCACCTCTACCGAGCCGATGATGTGGCTGAGGCCCTGGGCAATGGCAGGGCAGATGGTGTACTTGGCTACGTAACGCTTGGCCCGAAAGTTGTCGTTGCGGCTGCTATCCTGCGGCAGAGGCCCCCGTTGCACTTTCATTTTGTGGGCGGTTTGCCAGGTGCGAATGATCACTTCTCCCACCCGGCCCATGGCCTGGGAGTCGGAAGAGATGATGCTGAGGGCCCCCATGTCGTGCAAGATGTCTTCGGCGGCAATGGTTTGGGGGCGAATGCGGCTTTCGGCAAAAGCAATGTCCTCTGGCACCTCTTTGCTCAGGTGATGGCACACCATCAGCATGTCCAGGTGCTCTTCGATGGTGTTGCGGGTAAAGGGACGAGTGGGATTGGTGGAGCTGGGCAGCACGTTGGGCTCGGAAGCAATGCGGATGATGTCGGGGGCGTGCCCACCTCCGGCCCCTTCAGTATGAAAGGTGTGAATGGTGCGGCCATTGATGGCGGCGATGGTATCTTCCACAAAGGCCGACTCATTTAAGGTATCGGTGTGGATCAGGGTCTGGATGTCGTATTCATCCGAAACCTGCAGACAGCTATCGATCACCGCCGGCGTCGATCCCCAGTCTTCGTGGATCTTCAGCCCGCAGGCCCCCGCTTCCACCTGCTCCCGCAGAGCTTCAGGAAACGCCGCGTTCCCCTTGCCAAAAAAGCCCAAGTTGACCGGAAACCCTTCCGCCGCCTGCAACATCTTCCCCAAGTTCCAGGCCCCCGGTGTGCAGGTGGTGGCGTTGCTGCCTGTGGCCGGCCCGGTTCCGCCACCCAAAAGGGTAGTCACTCCCGAAGCGATGGCAAACTCGCACAGTTGAGGACAAATGAAATGCACATGGGCGTCGATCCCGCCTGCCGTCAGGATCAAGTTTTCGCCGGCAATCACCTCGGTGCTGGGGCCAACCACCATGCCTGGTGTCACCCCCGTCTGGATGTTGGGGTTGCCGGCCTTGCCGATGCCGACAATGTAGCCGTCGCGAATGCCCACATCGGCTTTGACGATGCCCCACCAGTCCAAGATCAGGGCGTTGGTGATCACCAGATCCAGAGCCCCGTTGGCGCGGGTGGCCGTCGGCGATTGCCCCATGCCGTCGCGGATGGTCTTGCCGCCGCCGAACTTAATCTCCTCGCCGTAGGTGGTGAAATCCTGCTCCACCTCGATGATCAGCTCGGTATCCGCCAGACGCACTCGATCCCCTACTGTGGGGCCGTAGTTGCTGACGTACTGGCGACGGGGAATTTCCAGAGTCATAGAAGGACATCTGCGCAGGAAGCTTTCAGCTTTCTACCACATATCCCCACCCAGAGGATCCCTTGCTGCCCGTTGCCCAGTTCTCAGCGTTCATTTCACCAGAGCAGATTGGGTTGGTGAAAATTCGTTACATATATTTACATCTACAATTGGAAAAACGATTGCCAATCGACGCCGACCCTGATCAGACAAGGGATCCCTCGTTTAATTATTGTGAAGCGACGGGGGGTTTACAAACCCTGACCTATAATGCCTGGTAAGTCCCGCCCTGGGGGGTTTCCTGACGATGGGCGGGAATGCTTCGTTCCTTGTCGCAAGAGAGGAGTTCTTGATGACAACTACACCCAAGGAGCGAGAGCCAAAGGTTAAGGTGACGGTTGATATCGATCCGGTTCCCACCTCATTTGAGAAATGGGCCAAGCCGGGACACTTCGATCGCAGCCTGGCGCGTGGCCCCAAGACCACGACCTGGATCTGGAACCTCCACGCTCTTGCTCATGACTTCGATAGTCACACCAGCGACCTAGAAGACGTCTCTCGCAAGATCTTTTCTGCGCACTTCGGCCACCTGGCGGTGGTCTTTGTCTGGCTGAGCGGCATGTACTACCACGGCGCTCAGTTCTCCAACTACTCCGCTTGGCTGGCGGATCCGATCAATATCAAGCCCAGCGCCCAAGTGGTCTGGCCCATTTTTGGCCAGGAGATCCTCAACGGCGATGTGGGCGGCGGCTTTGAAGGGATCCGCATCACGTCGGGCCTATTTCACCTCTGGCGGGCTGCCGGCATCACCAATGAGTTTCAACTCCTCTGCACCGCTATTGGTGGCTTGGTGATGGCTGGCCTCTGCCTGTTTGCCGGCTGGTTCCACTACCACAAGCGGGCTCCCAAGCTGGAGTGGTTCCAGAACGTGGAGTCGATGCTCAACCACCACCTGGCGGGCCTGCTGGGGCTGGGCTCTCTGGCCTGGGCTGGTCACCAAATTCATGTGGCCATCCCCATCAACAAGATGTTGGATGCGGGCGTGCCGGCGGCTCAGATCCCTCTGCCCCACGAGTTCATCCTCAAGCCGGCCCTGATGAAGGAGATGTTCCCCAGTGTGGATTGGGGCTTCTTCAGCGGGGTGGTGCCTTTCTTTACGTTGGACTGGGGCAAGTACGCGGAGTTCCTCACCTTCAAGGGGGGCTTGGATCCGCAAACCGGCGCCCTCTGGCTGACGGATCAGGCCCACCACCACCTGGCCATTGCCGTGCTGTTTATCGTGGCGGGCCACATGTACCGCACCAACTGGGGCATCGGCCACTCCATTAAAGAGATCCTGGAAGCCCACAAGGGTCCCTTCACCGGCGAAGGCCACAAGGGTCTCTACGAAGTGCTGACCACCTCCTGGCATGCCCAACTGGCCATCAACCTGGCCATGGTGGGATCCCTGAGCATCATCGTGGCCCAGCACATGTACGCCATGAACCCCTACCCCTACATGGGCATCGACTACGCCACGCAGATCTCCCTCTTTACCCACCACATGTGGATAGGGGGACTGTTCATTGTTGGCGGCGCTGCCCACGGGGCCATCTACATGGTGCGGGACTATGACCCAGCGGTAAACCGCAACAACGTGCTGGATCGGGTAATCCGCCACCGCGACGCCATCATCAGCCACCTGAACTGGGTGTGTCTGTTCCTGGGCTTCCACGCCTTCGGCTTCTACGTCCACAACGACACCATGCAGGCGCTGGGCCGTCCGCAGGACATGTTCTCGGACACCGGCATCCAACTGCAGCCCATTTTTGCCCAGTGGATTCAATCCCTGCACACCAACGCCATCGCCAGCACCGCTCCCTATGTGGGCGCTTCGGTGAGCCCCATCTTCGGCGGCGACGTGGTGGCCGTGGGTGGCAAGGTGTCCATGATGCCGATGGTGCTGGGCACGGCGGACTTCATGGTGCACCACATCCACGCCATGACCATCCACATCACGGTGTTGATCCTGCTCAAGGGGGTGCTCTTTGCCCGCTCTTCGCGCCTGATCCCCGATAAGGCCAAGCTGGGCTTCCGCTTCCCCTGCGACGGGCCAGGCCGCGGCGGCACCTGCCAGGTCTCCGGCTGGGATCACGTCTTCCTGGGGCTGTTCTGGATGTACAACGCCATCTCGATTGTGATCTTCCACTTCAGTTGGAAGATGCAGAGCGACATCTGGGGCACCGTCAACCCGGACGGCACGATTGAGCACATCACGGGCGGCAACTTTGCAGCCAGCGCCGTCAACATCAACGGCTGGTTGCGGGACTTCCTGTGGGCGCAATCGGTGCAGGTGATCAACTCCTACGGCTCGGCGCTGTCGGCCTATGGGCTGCTCTTCTTGGGCGCCCACTTCGTCTGGGCCTTCAGCTTGATGTTCCTGTTCAGCGGCCGTGGCTACTGGCAGGAGCTGATTGAGTCGATCGTTTGGGCCCACAACAAACTGAAAGTCGCTCCGGCCATTCAACCCCGCGCCCTGAGCATCATCCAGGGTCGGGCGGTCGGTGTGGCCCACTACCTGCTGGGTGGGATCGTCACCACGTGGGCGTTTTTCCTGGCACGGTTTGCCGCACTCGGCTAAGGCAAGGAGGAAGAGAGAATCATGACAACTGCAACTCGTTTTCCGCAATTCAGCCAAGACCTGGCCAGTGATCCCACCACTCGACGTCTGTGGTATGGCATTGCCACCGCCCATGACTTCGAGACCCACGATGGCATGACGGAGGAGCGGCTTTACCAAAAGCTGTTTGCCACCCACTTCGGCCATCTGGCGATCATCTTCCTGTGGGCCTCGGGCAACGTCTTCCACATCGCCTGGCAAGGCAACTACGAGCAATGGGTGGCCAACCCCACCGGCGTCACCCCCATCGCCCACGCTATCTGGGATCCCCAATTTGGCAAGGCGGCGGTGGAAGCCTTCACCCAACCTGGGGGCGGTGGCCCTGTCAACGCGGCCTACTCCGGCCTCTACTACTGGTTCAACACCATCGGCCTGCGCACCAACGGCGATCTCTACACCGGTGCCATCGGCCTGCTGTTGTTGGCGGCGGTGTTCCTGTTTGCCGGCTGGCTGCACCTGCAGCCCCGCTTCCGGCCCAGCCTGAGCTGGTTCAAGAACGCTGAAGCCCGCCTCAACCACCACCTGGCCGGCTTGTTCGGCGTCAGCTCGCTGGCCTGGACGGGCCACCTGGTGCACGTAGCCATCCCCGAGTCGCGCGGTCAGCACGTGGGCTGGGACAACTTCCTCACCACGCTGCCCCACCCGGCGGGACTGAAGCCCTTCTTCACCCTCAACTGGGGGGTGTATGCCCAGAACCCAGATACGGCCAACCATGTCTGGGGCACGGCGGAAGGGGCGGGCACGGCCATCCTCACCTTCTTGGGCGGCTTTAACCCCAACACCCAGTCCCTGTGGCTGACGGACATGGCCCACCACCACCTGGCCATTGCGGTCATCTTCATCGTGGCGGGCCACATGTACCGCACCAACTGGGGTATTGGCCACAGCATCCGCGAGATCCTGGGTGCCCACAACCCGCCCAAGGGCACTCCCTTCGGGGGCCTGCTGGGCGAAGGGCACAAGGGCCTCTACGACACGGTCAACAACTCCCTGCACTTCCAGTTGGCGTTGGCGCTGGCCTGCTTGGGGGTGGTGACCTCGCTGGTGGCGCAGCACATGTACGCCCTCAACCCCTACGTGTTCATGTCCATGGATCACACCACGGAGGCAGCTCTCTACACCCATCACCAGTACATCGCTGGGTTCTTGATGGTGGGGGCTTTTGCCCATGGGGCCATCTTCCTGGTGCGGGACTACGATCCCGAAGCCAACAAGAACAACGTGCTGGCGCGGGTGCTGGATCACAAGGAGGCGATCATTTCCCACCTGAGCTGGGTATCGCTGTTCTTGGGCTTCCACACGCTGGGGCTGTACGTCCACAATGACGTGATGCAGGCCTTCGGCACGCCGGAGAAGCAGATCCTGATTGAGCCAGTGTTTGCTCAGTTCATTCAAGCTTCCCACGGCAAGATGCTCTACGGCATGGACGTGTTGTTGTCCAACCCGGATAGCATCGCCTCTACGGCTTGGCCCAACTACGGCAATGTGTGGCTACCGGGCTGGCTGCAAGCCATCAACGATCCCAATGGGTTCCTCTTCCTGCCCATTGGTCCTGGTGACTTCCTGGTGCACCACGCCATTGCTCTCGGCCTGCACACCACGACGTTGATCCTGGTCAAAGGGGCGCTGGATGCCCGCGGCTCCAAGCTGATGCCGGACAAAAAAGACTTTGGCTACAGCTTCCCCTGCGACGGGCCGGGTCGGGGTGGCACCTGCGACATCTCCGCCTGGGACGCTTTCTACCTGGCCATGTTCTGGATGCTGAACACCATTGGCTGGGTGACCTTCTACTGGCACTGGAAGCACCTGGGGATCTGGAGCGGCAACACCGCCCAGTTCAACGAGAACTCCACCTACCTGATGGGCTGGCTGCGGGACTACCTCTGGGCCAACTCTGCCCAGTTGATCAACGGCTACAACCCCTACGGCATGAACAACCTGGCGGTTTGGGCCTGGATGTTCCTGTTCGGCCACTTGGTGTGGGCCACGGGGTTCATGTTCTTGATCTCCTGGCGCGGTTACTGGCAAGAGCTGATCGAGACCCTGGTCTGGGCGCACGAGCGCACCCCCTTGGCCAACTTGATCCGCTGGAAGGATAAGCCGGTGGCTCTGTCCATTGTGCAGGGTCGTCTGGTGGGCCTAGCTCACTTCACGGTGGGGTATGTCCTGACCTACGCGGCCTTTGTCATCGCCTCGACGGCTTCCTTGTCTGGCTAGCAAACTCTAGTGGTTAAGTAATTGAGGGATCCCTCCGCGGGATCCCTCTTTTTTTGCTGCTTGGTCAAGCGAGAAGGATGCTGGGCCCATGGCTCTGGCCGCGTATCCAGCGATATACCTTTGAGGAGTTTCGCCGGCTGGTTGAGTCTCTGGTCCAGAAAATTCAGAAAATAACGAACGGGGAGCCGCCTGTATTGACTGTTGATGGGCCTTGTGCAAGAGCAGGCCAAGGAGCCCGTGCAACTGCCCCCCAACCACGAGCCGGAACCTGGTTTTGCGATTGTGCGCTTCCAGGAGGATGAGTAGCGAAGAATAGAGTTTGGCTCAAGTTTTTTTCGAGCAGATAGAGGAAGGGCTCCCTAATCCAACAAAAAAGGCTCAGCCACAAGGGCCGAGCTAGAGGGGTTCAAAACAGGCTGCTAGGGCTAGAGCCGCACCTGCGCGCCCTCAAAGAAGCCACGGATGATCAGAATGGATCCCTCAGAATCTCCTGGAGTGGTCTCTAGATTGTCCGTGGGGAATTCTTGTTCCAGGAACCACTGGCCGGAGATCCGGTCGGCAGAAGTCGTTGAGTCGAAGACAAGGCTTAGAATCCCTCTTTGCGTACTACCACCAATGTCAAGTCGATTAAACGGCCCGGCCAATTGTGCCCCGGCTAGGGTTCGGAAGACAAAATCGCCGGTGGCGGGCACAATGCCCTGAAGAATAACCGGCTCAGGGGTATCTCCTTCCACAGGTGAGCCAGGTAATTCACCCGTAGAGCGCTCGGTGCGCAGGGAGAAAAAGTAGTCAAAGGCCGTAGGAGCACCCGGACGCTCAGGGACGGGCAACTG
>NZ_JANSJN010000053.1:0-1621 GCF_047462555.1 Synechococcus sp. B60.1 | reverse complement strand
GTAGAGCGCTCGGTGCGCAGGGAGAAAAAGTAGTCAAAGGCCGTAGGAGCACCCGGACGCTCAGGGACGGGCAACTGCGGGATCGGCGTGGGGAAAGGTCGTGGCGGCGGGCTGACCTGGACAAAGTTGAGGACTGTGCTGACATTGGCCGGGTCAAACTCCGCTTGTACCCGACCGTTCAGCAGACGCCGGATGCGTACCAACTGGTTGGGCAGAATGTTCGGACGAGTGGGATCCGGGGCAAATAGCACCGACTGGGTACCCACCTGGGCGGGACGATAGACGATCTCCGCCTGGTTGGGCCGGAAGTTCAGGCGAGCAAAGAGAGCCAGGGCATCTTCAGGAGTGCCATCGCCGGCCACGCCCCGCTGCCGCACCACAAAGCTGGCGGAGAAGCTGCCGGTTTGCAGGATGGCAGTGACAGGCCCTTGAGGTGGGGGAGGATTGACAAAGGATCCTGCCGGTGGGTTGCCATTAGGGCCGGGATCTTCATAGAGTACTCCCACGGTGGGGACAATGAGAGAAGAATCTCCCTCTAAGACGACTTGGTTGCCATTGCGGCTAACCAAGATGCGGCGCACGGTTAAAGTTAAAACAGTTTCCGTATCCGGATCGGCAGCTCTAAAGGTTGTGTTGACTCGAATGCGCTGGTCGTTGGGGTTTGTCGAAAGGGCAACCAGGCCGGCAATGCTGAATTGCGTAGATAGCCTGCCGTCGTTGGGGCCGAAGGCGATGAGATTTACCAGCGGCGTGGTTCGGGCAATCTGGAGGGCCAGTGTGCTGGAGCGAAGGGTTGAGTCAATTGTCAGTTCATTGGCTGGGATCTCATTGACCGGCAGAATGCGGGCCTCTACGTTGGTAATGCGGGCTTCTCCACTGCCTTGAAAGCCGCTGTTCCGCACAGGGATCCCGTTGTCAAACTTTGGGTTGATGTAGTCCAGCCTCAAGCTGGTGGTCTCCAGCACTGAGCCGGGGGTAAAGCGGTACTCCTGCGCCGAGACAAACGCCGTGGGATCCACCTGGACAGGCCCCGGCAAGGCGGGGGATTCGTCAATTTGACCGCAGCCGCCTAGAAGTAAGACTCCACACAAAACTGCCAATGAGCGACCTTTGAAGTTCATACGGCACTGCCTCACACACCCTAATCTGGGGAAATCCACACACAAAATGGAGGAAAAGGCACCCAACCCCAACGCTACAGGTAAGCTGGCCGCCCCTGCTCGAGGCTATGATACCCCATATCTAGGGGATGAACCATTTCCAAAAAAATTTCTTGGATTTGCTTTGCCGCTTGCTTGACAACGCCCCAAGATGCAGTAGAACTAACAGCAGGCATCCGCCTTTGAAACGGGATCCCTCATAATCTTGCCCATGCATAGGGGCAGATTCAGTGGATCCCGGCTGGGCGCTGTTGGAAAGATTTGCTGTGGTGTGAGTGAGTGGAGAATTCCCCGATGAAACGACGTTCTGGCTCAGGCCCTGGCCGTGGCGGCCTTTCCCTTCTGGCAACTTGGGCTTCGCTGGTGCTCGCTACTGCCTGCAGCAGCGAGACCACGGGCGGCTTGCCACCCCTCTTGACCGCCAATGGATCCACGCCTCCTCCCGTGGCCGTGGCCCCCAC
>NZ_JANSJN010000052.1:7348-19295 GCF_047462555.1 Synechococcus sp. B60.1 | reverse complement strand
TTCTCTTCTCTTGCAGCAACGCTTGCCGCCAGCAACGGTAGAATGCCAGGCTGAGAGCAAAAGCAGTGTCGGCAACAGGTGAGGATATGGCGCAGCGTGCCCAGCAGGGATCCGCAGTTGGCAGCAATCGGTGGGAGTGGGGGAGAAAATCGCTCCGGCTTGTCTTAGCTGCGGTGTTGCTGTGGGTGGTTTGGCTGGGTGGGATCCCGGCCCTGGCGCTGCCGCAAGGGGATGCCATTACGGATCCGCGTACTCTCTTGCGGCGGGCGCTGCCCATCCAGGACAGCCGGATCTGGGAAATCGATGAGGCCATCACCAAAATTGAGAGCGACTTGAAGTACAACCGCTGGTCGGCGGTGCGGGGAGATGTGCGCCAGGTGGAGCGGCTTCTGGATCGCTACACGGATCCCCTCTTGGCGGAGTTGCCCCCTGAGCAGGCTGCTGCCGCCGCTCGAGAAGTTGCCACTCTACGCCAGGAGTTGCAACTCATTAGCCAAGCCACAGAGCGCAAATCCAAGGGCAAGGAAGAGGCCCGCGCCGCCTACGACCGCCTCATAGAGGAGCTGGGATCCCTGGAAAACCACTGGGTGGGGGCTTTTCCCTACGCGATCCCTGCCGAATACGCTGACAAGCCGCAGCTCCTGGGCCGGGCGGAAGTGGAGCTGAACACCACCGCTGGGCGGATGGTGATCACCCTCGATGGCTACAGTGCTCCAATAACTGCCGGCAACTTCGCCGACTTGGTGCAGCGGGGCTTCTACGATGGCCTGACCTTTGACCGGGTGGAGAACTTCTTCCTGGTGCAAGCGGGGGATCCCCCAGGCCCTGCCGACGGCTATGTGGATCCGGCCACCGGCAAGGTTCGCACCATCCCGATGGAGATCCGCGCCAAAGGCGAGGTCATGCCCCGCTACGGCCAGACCTTTGATCAACTGGGCCTGTGGGATGTAGAGCCGGCCCTGCCCTTTTCTGCTGAGGGAACGGTGGCCATGGCCCGCTATCCCGATGAGCCCAACAGCGCCTCTTCTCAGTTCTTCATCTTCATGGCCGAGCCGGATCTCACCCCTGCCGGCCTCAACCTCATGGATGGCCGCTATGCCGTATTCGGTTATGTTACCGAGGGCACCGAGGTGCTGCGCAAGATCAAGCTAGGGGATCAGATCCTGAGCGCCCGGCTGATCTCAGGCCAAGAAAATCTCAGGAATGGGGCGTAGGGATTCTGCATCACTATCTCCCCTGAACCGTTGCCCTTTTGAGTGGCTAGAAGGCGCGGCTGAGGGCGCTACCTGGGCCCTGAAACAACAGCCAGGACATGAGAAAGTTAGTGACAAACACCCCCAGCAACGCTGTCACCACAGCATCGGTAGTGGAGCGGCCCACCCCCTTGGCGCCGCCGCTGGTGGAAAGGCCCCAGTTGGAACCGACAATGGCGATCAGAACCCCGAACACCATCGCTTTCAAACAACAGACGAGCAAGTCCCAAGGGGTCAGGAGATTCTGAGCCGAGGTGAGAAACACCGTGGAAGAAATGTTGTAAGCCGAAGCGCAGATGATCATCCCCCCCACCAAACCCGTCAGCAGGGAGAGGATGGTGAGCACCGGCAGCATCAGCCCTGAAGCCACCACCCGCGGGATCACCAGGTAATCCACTGGATCGGTGCGCAACAACAGCAGAGCATCGATCTGCTCGGTGACTTTCATGGTGCCCAGCTCGGCGGCAAAGGCGGATCCCACCCGTCCGGCCAGGATCACCGCCGTCACCACCGGCGTCAGCTCGCGGGCCAGGGCAATGGCCAAAACCCCGCCGATGAGGGAAGAGGCCCCGAAATTGATGAACTCGCGTGCCAACTGAATGGTGAAAACGCCGCTGATCACCACCGCCGTGATCAAAACAATCAGCAGCGACTCCAGCCCCACTGTCGCCAGTTGCTCCAGGGTGTTGCGCCGATGAATACGGCCTTGCAGCAGGTGCAAGATCACCTGACCGGCCAGGAGAAAACTGCTGCCCACCCGCTGCAACCAGTTCATGATCTTTGTCTCAAGGGTTTCAAGAGGCTGATACGGCTGACGGCTCCGCCTCAGGTTCTGCCGGCAGCTGGAAGCTGGGGACAAACGAGGCCCGCGTCAAGGGTTGGTCGATAATTAGCCCTTCCCCCCCCAACACCTCGAGGGCGCGCCCCTCGACGGAGATCCACACCCGCGCGCCGGGGTTCTGGCTGGTGGCCGTGTAGAGCACCTGCGCAATCCGGCTCATCATCGCCGTGGATCCCCCCCCTTGCGTGAATTCAGAAGAGAAGTTGAGGAAAATATCGTCGCCTTCCACCCGCACATCCAGCAGCCGCGTCTGGGAGGGGATGGCGGTGGCGAGGCGGGGATCCCGGGGACCGGCAATCAGCTCCTCCAAGGCCAGGCGGATGGCCTCTTGGGCGTCGAAGGCGCGCAGGGAGCGCTCCTGCTGCACGTAGTAGATGGAATTGTCAGCACTGGTCAGCCAATACAGAGAAAGGGTTTGCCGCGGCCCGATGCTGTACCACCAAGCTCCCCCCATCACCCCTAACCCCAGCAAAAAGCCGAGGATCCCCAGTTGCAGAGCCGGGCCGCGCCGGGGGCGAGGACGCCGTCCTCCCAAGCGGACGGAGCCAAGCTGTGCAGTACGCCCTCCGTAGTGATCCATCGTTGCCATTCCCCTGTCTTGCCTAGCTCTAGGGTAGCGAAGAAAAGCCCACTCTGCCGGGGATCCCCAGGCTGGACAGGCCCAAAACTGGCACGGGAGCAGCCACAGGCAGCTTGAACCGGCCTCACCCTGAGCTCCAGCTTTACGCTAGCCAAAACCATTTGCAACAACCAAGGGGAGGCGCGGCTTCTCTTCCACCTGGACGAGGCCCGCTTCGAGAAGATTTGTCCGCGATGGGGATCCCTGCTAGGGAAGAGCGGCCCGCTGGGATCCCATCAGGGTCTCCAAGCTCTCGACCCGCACAAAGCCGATCACCTGCAACTGGTCAGACCCTATCTCCAAGCTGAGCACCCGCACCAGGATCCCCAGATCTTCTAATTCTTGCAGATCGAACACCTCGTTAAGGCCGCCCAAAAACGCTGCCGAGATCTCATCGGGAACCCGCACAGAGCCGATGACAAACTCCGGATCCTGAAGCTGCAAGCGGCGCCCCTCCTCCACCCGGATCCCGGCGTTGAACACCACATCAACCGTTCGCGTCAGCGGGACGGAGTCTTTTTGCTCACTGCCGCCTTCCTGCTCCACCAAGAGGGCAGAAAGTCGAAGGCGGTCAGGAGCCAAAAACTCGACCCGGGGTTGGCGCAGATCGAAGCGGCGGGGTTCGTCCCTACGCCCGCTAAAGGGCAGATCTGCTCGGATATCCTGAAACTGTCTCAGCACCTCTGGTGAGTTGAGGGCAGCATTCAAGTCTTCTTCCCGCACCACCACCCGCACCGCCGCCTGCAGAGGACGCTCCAGCCGCAGAGGAGCCCCGCGGAAAAAAGAGGGGTCAATGGCCACCGGATCTGTTTCCAGCTCCAGCAGCTCGATGCGCGGAAACGGAGCCCTGTAGAGCCCCCGCCCAGCAACCAACAACCGATCCGCCTGGCCACTCAAAAAACGATAGTTGGGGCGGCTTTGGATGCGCACCTCCAAAACCTCTACCCTATCGAGCTGAGCGAGCAAGAGCTGCTGAGCCGTCTGATCTGCGAGGTAGCCTGCCCCTCCTCCCAAGCCCGCCAGCAACCCCAACAAAGCCGCCAGGATCTCCATATTTGCCGCTGTCACCTCTCCCCCACCCAGGTTAGCAGGGGGGATCCCTGGCCCCCGTTAGGGATCCTGGCTAACGCAACACCTTAAGGGGGCTAGCCTCAATAGGGCGATTTCCCAGGAAAGTTTTGGCAATTTTCAGGCCATCCGCCATCACTGGCCGGTTGAGGGTTGGGTCATGGACAAATTTGACGCCGGAAGCCACCGTTGGGCGCCCCTCGCCCCAGGTATCCACGACTTTCAGGGTGGCGGCAGCAACTGGACGGCCATCGGCAAAGTAATCCACTACCTTCAGAGTCGAAGCTCCCACCGGGCGGTTGTCGATCTCGATCTTGCTGAACTTGACGGGGCTGGGGAACACCGGCGGGCCGGACTTTTCTCCCACCCCCTGGGCAGCCAGCGGGGCAGGATCGGCAGGCCGAGGAGCCAAATTTAGACCGTTGCCCTGTCCCGTAGAAGTTTCTTGCTCCGGCAGCGGGCTGGAAAGACCACTAGGAACGGCCATAGAAATCTCCTGAGTTCCAGAGAGTTATGGGGGAGAAGGAGCAACAAGACAGCCCTCCTGGGATCAGCTCAAAGAAGCTAGAGCCAGCGTCTGTAGATCCCGATGAGCCTCAACCTAAAGACATTCTAAACTACCCTTGGGCCTGGGATCCGCCGGTTACCACCAGGCTCTTTCTCCCAACTGCTGCTGAGGTGAGTTGGCCAAGTCTATGGCAGGGATCCCCCCATTGTCATTGGCGCTGGGCCAGGTGGGCCATGCCGGCTCTGTGGGCGTTGCTGCTCGTACCTGCCCCTGCAGCTTTGGCATCGCAGGTACCCCAGTTTGACCTCGTTGACACTCCCACCGCCTAAAGGTGAACCAACCCGTAAAGGCGCTGTCAAGACGCCTCTAGACAGTTCCTTGAGGCAAAGCCCCAAGGTTCTGCTGACTTTTCTGTTCACGTCAGCGGGACGGAGTCCTTGCAGATTGGCTGAGACGTTTTGCATTGATTGCCAAGGCTGAGGTTCTCCCTCTGCTCAAGAGGATGAGCAAGCCGGCTGGGCCTGTCTGTCCTTTTTGATCACAGGATCCCAGCGCACCGGCGAGGTGGCTGTGGAGTCGGAGCGGGGGGTGGCCGGTAAGGACTCCGTCCCGCTGACGCGAACAGCCTGGCAGTTGCGCCATCTGCAGGTGAAGGTGGATGGGGAGCCGCAGGCCATTCGGGTCATCGAGGGGGGATCCCGGTGTGAAGGGGAAGAGCCGCCCCTACAGCCTGAGGGCGAGATCTGAGTAGTCGGACAAGGGCAGCCACGGCTAGAGTCAAAAGGACTCCGTTCCGCTGAGGCGAATGGTTGTGGCCCTGGATCCCTATGCGATCGGTTCCCTATCTGCGCTTGCTGCTGCTGTTGGCGCTGCTGGCCTCATTCACGGGCTTGATTGTCTGGCTGATCCAATCGTTTTTGGATCTGTACTACGCCACCCGCTACCACCCGATTTTGGGGGGGGTGTTGATCGGGGTGCTGGTGTTGCTGCTGCTGGTGTTTTTGGCCGCTTCCATCTACTACTTGTTTCTGTTCCGCCCCGCCCCTAAAACCGAGAGGCTTCCCAGGCCGGCCCCCCCGGAGACCCCTGCCGAGAAGTGGGAGGCAGCCCGGCGCAACCTGGCGCAACTAGAAGCTCAGATGGCGCAGATCCAGGATCAGGTGGCGCGGGCAGCGCTGGCGGAGCGGTCAGCTCGGCTGGCCCAACAGTTGGCCCGGCCCCAACTGAAGGTGGTGGTCTTCGGCACCGGATCGGCGGGCAAAACCTCGCTGGTGAACGCGCTGCTGGGGCGGCGGGTGGGGGCGGTGGGGGCAACGCTGGGCACCACGCAGACGGTGGCGGTTTACGATTGGGACTTGCCCGCGATCCCCCACCCGGTGCAGATCGTGGACTGCCCGGGCATTTTGGAGATCGGGCCGGCAGGGGCGATGCGGGAAGAGGAGGCGCAGGCGCAGGCCCAGGCCGCCGAGCTGCTGTTGGTGGTGGTGGATGGGGATCTGCGCCAGTCGGAGGTGGATCCCTTGCGCCGGTTGATCGCCCTGGGCAAGCGGGCTCTGCTGGTGCTCAACAAAATCGACCGTTACACCTCGGAAGAACGGCAGCTCCTCTTGCAGCGCCTGCGGGAACGGGTTTACCCCCTGATCCAACCGGAAGATGTGCTGCTGGCTGCTGCTGACCCGGCCCCCGTGCGGCTGGGATCCCAAACCTGGCAACCGGAGCCCGAGGTGGCAGCGGTGCGGGATCGCGTCCAGGCGGTGCTCTACGCCGAAGGGGGATCCCTGGCCTTGGACAATGCCCTGCTGCAATCGCAGCAGTTGGGGGAAGAGGCCAAGCGGATCATCCAGGCGCAGTTGCGCCGCCAGGCGGAGGAGGTGATCGATCGCTTTCAGTGGATCGTGACCGGCGTCGTGTTTGTCAACCCCATCCCGGCGCTGGATCTGCTGGCTATTGCCGCCATCAACGCCCAGATGGTGGTGGAGCTGGGATCCCTCTACGGCTGCCAGATGAACCTGCAGCAGGGGCGGGAACTGGCCCTGTCCCTGGCCAAGACCCTGGCTGGCCTGGGTCTGGTGGAAGGGGCGATCCAACTGACCACCGGGCTCCTGGCTACGGTGGCTGAGGTGAGCGTGGTCGGTTTTTTGGCGACAGCCCCCATCCAGGCGGCCAGCGCCGGCTATCTCACCCGCATTGCCGGCAAAAGCTTCATCGAGTATTTCCAGCGCAACCAAAGCTGGGGGGAAGGGGGGATGCAGGCGGTGGTCAGGGCCCAGGTGGAGAGCACCCAAAAATCGGGCTGGCTCAAGGAGTTTGTCCGCCAGGCCTCAGAACGGGTTTTTCGCCTGCGCTAGTCCCTGTTGGCGGCCTCGACAGCAATATCCGTCGGCAGGAAGGTCAGCTCCATCTGCGCCACATAGTCGGCGTAGCTCAGGGCGGGCACATCATCCCATTCCGCCAGGCCATGCATGCACTTCGACCATTGAATAAAAGTGGCCGGATAGATATAGGCCAAGCTGGGATCCTGCAAAACCTCTTTGGGCAGCGGCGGAGCCGACTTGAGCACCGCCAACAAAGCCGGGGGCTTGTGGAGGATCACGCGGGTGGCCTCGATCTGCTCTGGGGAAACCTTGAACTTGGCGGCGACCAACGAGATCACTTTGGAAAGGGTCATCACCCACCACCAACCTTGCCTACAGAAAGAGATTGCCCCCAAGCCGAGGGGCTGGCCTCAGGGATCCTACGGAGCCCAAGCAAGGGGAGCAGCGAGGATGGCCGGCTCTGGGATCCCCTTGCCTGAGGGGAGGGCTTCTCGCTATTCTAGATGAGCTGAAAAATTGGGAGAAACAGGTGAGCCGTGGCTAAAAAGAGCATGATCGAGCGGGAGAAAAAGCGCCAGCGCTTGGTCGAAAAATATCGGGAGAAGCGCCAACAACTAAAGGCGGCCATGGCCGATCCCAACATCGACCAGGTCACCCGCATGGAGCTGCATGCTCAACTGCAAAAACTCCCTCGAGCCAGCTCGCCCACCCGCCTGCGCAACCGCTGCTGGAAAACCGGGCGTCCCCGCGGCTATTTCCGGGATTTTGGGCTCTGCCGCAACAGCTTGCGGGAAATGGCCCACCGCGGCCTGCTGCCGGGCGTGGTGAAAGCAAGCTGGTAGAGCCAAGCTTGCCAGCCGCTGATTACAACCCTTCCTTCAGGGGTGGCTTTGGGCTAAACTGAACGCGGAGCGTTGCGAGCGAAAACCGGCCTGCTGGCTGTCTCAGTCGAGGGGAGAGTACCTCCTGTCTCTGAGGGGGATGAGGCTTGCTCAGGGCTAGCTGGCCAGCAGCGCTTGTTGAGATGTCAACAACTCTTGTCTTCAGGTGAGGGAAGTATCTCAGCGGGGCGGCTGCTCCCGCCAAGTGAGGGATCCTTGTGGAGCCTTTCCAGATCTGCGACGAAGATCTCACCCCCGAAGTGGCAGAGGCGCTAGCCGGGGAAACCCTCCTGGCCGTGGACACCGAAACGATGGGCTTGATCCCGCAGCGGGACAGGCTCTGCGTCGTGCAAATGGCCAATGCTGCCGGCGAGGTGGTGCTGCTGCGGCTCAGCCGTGGCGTGAAGCAGGCCCCCCGTTTGGCGCGGCTGCTGACGGATCCCAACATCGAAAAGATCTTCCACTACGCCCGTTTTGACCTGGCCATGCTGCGCTACCACCTGGGGATCCAGGCCTGGCCGGTCTTTTGCACCAAGGTAGCCAGCAAGCTGGCCCGCACCTACACCAGTAAGCACAGCCTTAAAGACGTGGTGAGCGAGCTGTGCGGGGTGGAGCTAAACAAAGCCGCCCAAAGCTCCGACTGGGGAGCTGTCCAGTCCCTCTCGCCGGAGCAGTTGGCTTATGCGGCCAACGATGTCCGCTATTTGATCCCGGTGCGCCACAAGTTGGCCCAGATGTTACAGCGGGAGGAGCGCTGGGAGCTGGCGCAGCGCTGTTTTCAACACCTGCCCACCTTGGTGGAGCTGGATCTGCTGGGATATAGCAACGTCTTCGAGCACCAGTAGGCGGCAGCCCCGAAGAACCGGCCTTGCTGCTGGACGACAGAGTATTGGGCAGTACAGTTGGTTGCTCTCCTCTCTGGTGTAATGGGAAGGAGGCTGGCCGTGAAAACCACCGGAGTTGAGTCGATGTTGGAGTCGCAGCAGGTGGCCCAGAGCGGTGTCTCTCTTGGGCTCTTGGACAAGCCTATCCTGGAGCTGCGCCACGTCTCCCTGCAGTACCCCGGCAAGGGATCCCCGGTCACGATCATCCGCGACCTCAGCTTTTCGGTGGCCCACTCGGAGTTTGTCTCGATTGTGGGGCCGAGCGGCTGCGGCAAGACGTCTCTTTTGAAGATGATAGCCGGCCTCAACACCAACCACGGCGGCACCCTTTACTTTCGGTTGCAGCCCGTCACCGGCCCCCTCAAGAGGGTGGGCATGGCCTTCCAAAATCCGGTGCTGCTGCCCTGGCGCACTACCTTACAGAATGTGTTGCTGCCTCTGGAAGTGGTAGAGCCCTACAAGCGCACCTTCCGGCAAAACCTGGCTCAGCACAAAAAGTCGGCGCTGGAGCTGTTGGCCGCCGTGGGCTTGGATGGTTTCCAAAAAGCCTATCCTTGGCAGCTTTCCGGGGGGATGCGGCAGCGGGTTGCCCTCTGTCGAGCTTTGATCCACCAGCCGGAGCTGTTGTTGCTGGATGAGCCCTTTGCCGCCCTGGATGCCTTCACCCGCGAGGAGATGTGGGAAATGTTGCAGCGGCTGTGGCTGCGCAACGGCTGCACGGTTATTCTCATCACTCACGATCTGCGGGAGGCAGTTTTCCTCTCCGATACCATTTATGTCATGGGGTCGCGGCCTAGCGAGATTGTCTTTACCCTCAAGGTGGATCTGCCCCGCCCGCGCCCGTTGGAGATCTGCCTGACGGACGAGTTTCACCACTTGGTTGCGGAAGTGCGCAAGCACATAAGGACTCCGTCCCGCTGACGCGAACGGCGCAGCAGCTAACCAAAGTTTTCTCGATAGATCGCCGCGCAACCCTGATGAAAAACTCCTTTGACCGATTTCTCCAGACGAAAGCGGCCTCGCTGCTCCTGCCGGTGGTCACCCTGCTGCTGACCCTTGGCCTTTGGGAGGCAGGGGTGCGGCTGTTGCAGGTTCCCCGCTTTGTTTTGCCTGCGCCCAGCGCAATCTGGCAGTCGATGCAGGAGTGGGACGAGGTGATCCTGGGGCACTCGCTGTTTACCCTCAGCTCAACCCTGCTGGCTTTTGGGCTGGCTTTGGTGGGCGGGATCTTGCTGGGATCCCTTATCGGCAGCTCCCGCCTGGCCCATCTGTGTCTGTACCCACTGCTGGTGGGGTTTAATACCATCCCCAAGGTGGCCCTGGTGCCGCTGCTGGCGATTTGGTTTGGCCTGGGCATGATCCCGGCGGTGATTACAGCTTTTTTGCTGGCCTTTTTCCCCATTGCCGTGAATGTGGCGGTGGGCCTGGAGACGGTGGAGCCAGAAATGCGCGATGTGCTGCGCTCCCTGGGGGCCAGCGGTTGGGAAATCTTCCTCAAGGTGGGGCTTCCCCACAGCTTGCCCTATCTGTTTGCCTCGCTGAAGGTGGCCATTTCGCTGGCCTTTGTTGGCGCGGTGATCGCGGAGACGGTGGCCTCTAACCGCGGGCTGGGCTACCTGATTGTGTCCGCCAGCTCTTCTTTTGATGTGCCCTTGGCCTTTGCCGGCTTGGTTGCCCTCGGCCTCATGGGTGTTCTGCTCTACTCTTTTTTCGCCGCTCTGGAGCGCTACCTCTTGGCCTGGCGGCAGTAGCGGAAGGGATCCCGACGGGAAAGCTGGCCCAAGCTAGCTCAAGTCGGGAAAGGTGGCCCGCACCGCCGGGTGGATGAGCTTTCCGCCCCGGATGTTGAGCCCCTTGGCCAGGCCCGGATCCTGCTCCAGGGCGGCGCTCAAGCCAAGGTTGGCCAACTTGAGGACGTAGGGGAGGGTGGCGTTGACCAGCGCCTGGGTCGAAGTCCAGGGGACGGCCCCCGGCATGTTGGGAACCCCGTAGTGCAAGACTCCGTGGGCTTCGTAAACCGGCTGGGCATGGGTGGTGACCTTGGTGGTGGCGATGCACCCCCCCTGATCCACGGCCACATCCACGATCAAAGAGCGGGGCCGCATCTGGGCCACCAGCTCTTCCTTCACCAAAACCGGGGCGCGGCTGCCCGGCACCAACACTGCTCCCACCACCAGGTCGGCCTCGCGGACGCACTCCTCGATGCTCTGGGCGGTGCTGTAGAGCAGCTCCACCCGCGACCCGAAGATCAGCTCCAGCTCGTTGAGGCGCTGCAGGTTGATGTCCAGAATCTGCACCCGCGCCCCCAGCCCGACGGCCATCTTGGCCGCCTCCGTACCCACCGTGCCCCCGCCCAGGATCACCACCCGCCCCGGCGGCACCCCTGGGATCCCGCCCAGCAACACGCCTCGCCCCCCCTGCTGACGGGTGAGGTAGTGGGCGCCAAATTGCACCGACAGCCGCCCGGCAATCATGCTCATGGGCATCAAGAGGGGCAGGGATCCGTCGGGCAGCTCCACCGTCTCGTAGGCCAGGCAGGTGGCCCCCGAACGCAGCAGGGCCTGGGTCAGCTCGCGGCTGGCCGCCAGGTGCAAGTAGGTAAACAGGATGAGATCCGGATGGAGCAAGGGATACTCGGCGGGCAGGGGCTCTTTGACCTTCACCACCAACTGCTGCCGGTAGATCTCCTCCGGCGTGGCGGCCAGCTTGGCCCCCGCTTTTTGGTAGTCTTCGTCGCTAAAGCCCGCCCCCTGGCCGGCTTGGGTCTCCACCCACACCTGGTGCCCCTGCTCAGTCAAGGCCCGCACCGCCGCCGGCGTCAGGCCGACGCGAAACTCCTGCTCTTTGATCTCTTTGGGCACGCCAATGCGCATAGGGATCCCCACAGGGCTGTTCTCCAGTCTAGACAGACCGGCGCTGGGATGGGATCCCTGGCCTGCGCAGACCGGCCAAAATCCCTACCTTTTCCCTGCAAGGGAACGGAAATTCTGTTGAGGGGATCCGGTGGATCCCTGGCTAGGTTGGGGGTTGCTCCGCCCGGAAGGGATCCCTAGCGCAGGAAGCGGGCCAACAGCAGCAGGCCAAGGCTGCCAAAGAGGAGGTTGAAGCTCCAGGCTGCTGCCCAGGGGGGAAGGGCTCCTGCTTCTCCCAAGCTGCGAGATACGCTCAGCACCACGTAGTAGGCAAACACCAACAGGATCCCGAAGACGACGCCGCCATAGCGGCCCACACGGCGAGCGGTGCTGGATCCCAGGGGAAGGGAAATCAGCACGGCAAAAAAGCTGGCCAGGGGCAGGGAAAAGCGCATGTGGAACTCGGTGCGCAAGGGCTGGGTATTGAGGTTGGAGCGGGCCAGGCGGGAGATGCGCTCCGCCAGCTCCGGTAGGCTGAGCTCGTTGGGGGGAACTGGCGGCTGCAACAGGGCGGCCAGATCTTGGGAGACCGCCAGCGGCTTGCGGTCGAAGGGCTCTTCGGCCAGGCTGAGGCCATCGGGGCCGTAGCGGTGGGTCACTCCTTCGCTGAGGGTCCAGTCCAGGCCATTCCACACCGCCTGGGCCGCCAGCGTCACTTCCGCCAAC
>NZ_JANSJN010000052.1:0-7248 GCF_047462555.1 Synechococcus sp. B60.1 | reverse complement strand
GGCAAGAGCACGTTGCTGATTAAAAAAGCGCTCAGGCTCATGAGCAGCCCCACCAGCAACAGGGGACGAAAGATGCGCGTAAACGGGATCCCGGCTGCCCGCATGGCGGTAATTTCGCTGTTGCCGCTCAGCTTGCCCAAGGTGAGTAGGGTGGCAAAAAAAGCAGCGATGGGCATGCCCAGCACCACCATCTCGGGCAGATCCAACATCAAGAGCCGCAACACCGTCAGGGGGGGCACGGATCCCTCGACCAGCCGCTCGGCCAGGGTAAAGAGCCGGCCCGCCAAAAGCAGCAGGGTTCCCCCAGCTATACCGGCCAAAAGGGGGGTGAGCATCTGTCCAAAGAGGTAGCGCTCCAGCAGCCAGAACTTGGTGAACAAGCGGGCCATGGGCAAAAGTTGAGGGATTAGGGCTATTTCAAGCTAGCGTGAACGGTTCTCCGGCAGGCCCTCACCCCCGATCCCTCTCCCAGAGGGAGCATTCCCTCACCCCCGGCCCCTCTCCCTCTGGGAGAGGGGAGCTGGGATCAACTCACAAGCTGTTTTATGCTGTTTGCCATGACCCTAGCAGCACTGGCGTTGAACCCAGGGTTGCCGGCCATTGGCTCTGGATCAGGGCCGTAGGGAGGCTGGCGGTTCGGCGGGAGGGGGTAAGGGCTCGCTGCTGCCGCCGGGATCCAAGCGGGAATTGGGGGGCGAAGGGTCGGGATCCAGTTTGGCCCCCCAGGCGGCTAGGTAAGCGCGCTGCTCAGGAGAAAGGCGACGGGCGCCGCGGAAGTCTGCTCCCGCCACGATGGCGCCGGCATAGGCTCCCGTTTTGAAATCGGGCTTTTGTCCTGGCTGGGCCGGGGAAGCGGTCTGCAGGGATCCCACAAACAAGAGGGCGCGGTAGAGATCGGCCCCGCGCAGGTCGGCATTGCGTAGGTTGGCCCCGCAGAGGTTGGTGTGGCTAAGATCGCAACCCCGCAGGTCAGCTCCTTCCAGGCTGGCTTCACTGAAATCCACCCCCCGCAACAGGGTGCCATGCAGGTCGGCCCCTTCCAGCATGGTGCCCAGGTTAACCACGCGGATCCCGTTGAGGCGATCCCGCTGGTAGCCGCCTTTGCCGTCCAAAATGGGCCGGCCCAGGTGTTCGTCGCGGCGCAGGGGGCTGAGCAAGTTGGCGGTGGAGAGGAAGCGCAGAATCTTGGCTTTCCCGAAGCGATCCACGCCGTTCAAGATGGCCGCCGTGCGCCCGGCCGCAATGGCCCGCTCCAGGGGCCAGTCGTCCAACTGCCCGTCAGGGGAGAGAACCAGGTTGGAGATACCCTCGAAGTAGGCGTCGATGGTCTGCTGCTGGGTAATGGTGTTCTGCTGGATGGTGAGGTCGCGGGAGATAACGTATTGCCGCCAGGCAATATAGGCGGCCAGGAGAGCGATGAAGATCTGCCCGGTAGCGCCGAACACCTCGCCCAAAGCCCCAATCGCCTCCCAGCTCAGGGATCGCAGGGTTGAGAGAACCCCACTCCAGACCACTGCCCCTGCCACGGCCAAGCCAAGGGCCGCCGCCGCCCATCCCAGGCTGGGCCACGTGGTTAGCCACTGCCAGAGATCGCGCCCAATCTGCACCCAGAGCGGCTGCCCCCACCAGCCGGCCAAGCCCAGCCAAGCCAGCACCGCCCCCCAGCCCAAAACTGGCTGCCCCGTCAACCCCGCCAGCGCCAGCAGCCCCGCCGGGATCCCCAACAGCAGCAGGTTAAGCAGGGGGCGCCCAGACGAGAGGGAAGCCAGCGGCAACTCTTGGGAGGAGCCTTCGCGGGCAAGGGCTTCTTCGGTCATGGCAAGGGTATACTCTAGGGGTAGCGTTGGATCTACAAAAAAAAGCCTGCGTCAGTCCGTATTTGGAGTTGGGGAAGAGGGCAGGATCCCGCCTCTCGGGTTTGGTAGGATAGCCTCGACCCTCCTTCCTTCTCTGGCCCAGCCTGGTGTGAGGATGACTCCTATGATTGCTTGCTTATCGTTTATCCGTCTGCAGAAATCCGGCGAACACCAATTTACAGCAGTCCTGCCTGACTTGTGGTTGCAGCGCCATGGCTCCCCAACCCTGGCACGACTGGCTGCCTCTCTGCTGTTGAGCACCAGCTTACTGCTGGCGGCAGGAAGGGATCCCAGTTGGGCGCAAACTTCCCTGGACACTGGCCTTTTGGAGAAGCAGGCCCTGCCCCAGGCGCCACCGCTGCCGGACGACCGCCCGGCCATTTTTGTTGATGCCGCCAACGGCAGCGATACCCAAGGGGATGGATCCCGCAACAACCCCTTCAAGACCATCACCCATGCCATCGGACAAGCGCCAGCGGGCAGCATCATCCAGCTGCTGCCGGGGATCTACAGCGCAGAAAGCGGCGAAGTCTTCCCCATCCGCCTCAAGGCTGGCCTCATCTTGCGCGGGGACGAGTCCACCCTAGGGGAGGGCTACCTGATCGATGGCGGCGGCACCTACATGAGCCCGACCTTGGCCCGGCAAAATGTTGCTCTGCTGGCCGAGACCGGCTCAGAGGTGCGCGGGGTTACCCTGCGCAACCAGGGGCGGCGCGGCTATGCCCTCTGGATAGAATCGGCTTCCCCCCGCATTCTCAACAACAGCTTTGTGGGCAGCATCCACGACGGCATTTTCATTGCTGGCGCCTCCAACCCCTGGATAGAGGGCAACCGCTTCTACAAAAATGGGGCCAACGGCATCTCCGTCTTGGGTACTTCCCAGCCTACCATTGTCAACAACCTCTTCCAAGAGACCGGCTTTGGCCTCACCATCGACCAGCGCTCGGCGCCGATGGTGCGCAACAACCGCATCCTGCAAAACCGCACCGGCATTGTGGTTGGCGGCAGCGCCCGGCCCATCTTGCGCAACAATCTCATTGCCCGCAACCTGGAGACTGGCCTGACAGCTATCACCAACGCCCAGCCCGATCTGGGCACGGCCTCGGATCCTGGCAACAACATTTTTGAGGGCAACGGCCAGTACGACATCCACAACGCCACCCGCGGCCTGCGCCTCAACGCCAACGGCAACCAACTGGCGGGCAAAACCAAAGGGGAGCTGGATCTAGCGGGCCAAACCACGGTTGCTGCCCTGCCCAGCAGCGCCCCACCACCCATTGCTGCAGGCGGCCTGACGCTGCCCAGCGCTCCCCCGGCTCCCAGCCGGGATCCCCAGCCGGCGGCGGCCAAGCCAGCCGAAACTTCCCCAAACCTACCGGTGGTGGCGGTGCCGCAATCGACGGCCCCCCTTCCCCCTCCTGCAGCGGGCTCGGGAGGGCGTATTTTGCCCAGCAGCCCCAGCCAGCCGTCGGGCGCTCAACCCCAGGAGTTTGTTGCCGTCCCCTTCACCCCCGATGGCTCTACCACGCCTGCCCAGCCGGTTGAGCCGGCTCCTGCCGCCCCTGTCCGCCAGGCCTCTGCAGCTCCCCTTACCGACATCACCACCCTGCTGCCGCCGCCGGCCCGCCGCCAAGCCAGAGAAAACCCTCCTACCTCCTCCTCTGCACCCTCAAGCTCGGCCCCAGCTTCTCCTGCTCAGGCTGCCGACAAGGACTCCGTCCCGCTGACGCGAGCGGCAACCCAGTTTCGCGTCTTGGTAACCCCCAAGGGCAGCGACGACTTGCAGCGGCTGCGGCAGCTCGTCCCCGAAGCGGTGGAGACCGTGTTCAACGGCAGGAGAGTGCTGCAGGCCGGCCTCTACGACAACCGCAGCCAAGCCCAGTCGGTCTTGGATCGCCTGTTGGACGCCGGCTTTGACGCGGTGGCGGAGATGATCTTCCGTTGACCTCACTGCCCAGGGATCCCCCCCGGCAGGATAGGAACTCCCCAGCAGGGGAGGTATGATGCCTAGCACGGCTTTTTCCAAAAGGACTGAGGAGGAAGCCGTGCCGTCAGGTTGCTCTGGGGATCAGCCAGGGCAAGCAATGGGGAAAGTCCGGTGCAAATCCGGCGCTGTGCCGCAACTGTGATGGGCTAAGGCCCTCAGTCAGGATGCCCGCCTGCGGCTTTGGCTCACAGCTTAGCTCTTCCGCGTCGCACGGAAGCAGGAGCAACCGGATGAAAGTAATTGTTGTATGTCTCAGCCTTGGGCTGGGGAGCTGGAGTTTGGGGATCCCAGCCTGGGCGCAAGCGGTCTTGGACACCAGTCTTAGTGCCGAGATTTTCAATCAACCCGTCACCACACCGTTTCGCCGCCCTGGCTTGCTGCGGGACTCTTCGCGCCCAGTCTATGTCATCACCCGCCAGCAGATGCGCGAGCAAGGGGCAAGGACGGTGCAAGAAGCCCTGCGCTATCTGCCTGGGATCCTCAGCGATGGCACAGCGGGAACTCAGTTGGGAGCTCTTAGCTCTCAATTCATGCGAGGGGCGCGAACGGCGCAGGTGTTGGTGCTCTTGGACGGCCGCCCCCTCAACGATCTGGGCTTCTTTGGCGGGTTTGACCTCTCTCAACTCACCACAGATATTGTCGAGCGAATTGAAGTCTCTCCCGGTGGCGGCTCTACTCTGTATGGCTCGGATGCTGTTGGCGGCGTGATCAACATCGTTACGGTGGAGCCACAGCCAGAAACGGAGACGGTGCTGGAAGCGGCGGTCGGCAGCTACGGCCTCAATGAGCAAGGGATCCAAAGTCGGGGCCAAGCCCAGGATCTGGGCTGGGTGCTCAGCTATCGCCGTCTGAAAAGTAACAACGACTTTCCCTTTGCAATTGAGCGGCTGGGCAAGTCAGGCAAGCGGGAAAACTCGGCGGTGGAGTACCACAACTTGCAGGCCAAGCTTACCTGGCAACTGGCCAAAGACCAAGTCCTAACAGCCAACGCCCTCTACCTCAATAAAGCCTTTCGTGTGCCCGGCAGTGTGGAATTTCCCTCTCCCGATGCAGAGCAAAACACCAACGATCTGCTGCTGGATCTCAGTTGGCTGTGGACTCAGGCAACAGGATCCCTGCAGGCAAGAGTCTTTTTTGACGATCTCAACTACCGTTTCAGTGCTCCGCAAAGCCAGGGATCCCGCGACGTCATCCTGCGCAATGGCTGGGGATCCCAGCTGCAGTATGCTTGGCAAGCCGGCGAAAACCTAGAGGGAGCTTTGGGGGTAGATTATCGCTCCATCTCAGCTCGCAATACAACTTTTTCCTTTGCCAACGGTTCTGCCAATATCAACTACGACGATACGGTTAACCAGGGCGCCCTGTTTGCCCGCCTGGATTACAGCCCGGATCCCAACTTCCACCTTGATCTGGGCATGCGCCAGGACTTCAGCAGTTTGGCCAATAGCTCGGCCACCTCGCCGGCTGTGGGGATCCGCTGGACAGTGGCGGAAGGCACCACCTTGAGAGCCAACTACGCCAGCAGCTTTCGCACCCCCTTGATCTCGGAATTGTTCTTTCGGCTGCGAGGCTTTTTTGAAGTGGATGGCAACCCCAATCTCCGCCCAGAGCGAGGGGAGAGCTTTGACGTTGGCTTGGATCAGAGCCTGGGAGATTTTGGCCTGCTGCGGCTAACGTTTGCCCACAACCGCATCCGCGATGGCATCACCTTTGTCAGCCTGGGGCCGCGCCAGGGAACCTATGAGAATATTGGGCTGGTCGAATACACCGGCCTGGAAGCGGCTTTGGATTTGCGTTTGGGGGAAAACTGGACGCTTTTTGCCAACTACACCCTCAATGATCCCATCATCCGCGCTGCACTTAACCCGGCCACAGTTGGCAAACAGCTAGCCTTTGTGGGAGCCGATAGCTTCAACCTAGGCCTAACCTATCGCTATGAGCAGGGCGGGTACGGCTCGATCTTGATCCATCACATTGGGAGCTTTTTTACCAACAACTCCAATACGGAATCCCTGCCAGGCTATACCACCGTGGCTTTGCGGGGAGGGATCCCGTTGACTGAGGCCCTGAGCCTAGAGTTGGGGATCGACAACCTGCTGGATGAGCAGTATGAAGTTTTCCCCGGCTATCCCGGCGTTGGCCGCACGCTGAGGGTGAGCTTGCGGGGGCAATTTTAGCATCCTCTCGGGCTGTTTTTGGCTAACTATCTAGAACAAGCTGCCCTAGTGGAATTGTCTGCTTTGCAGTGGAGTTTGGATACAACTCTATGGTGAGCGCGACCAACTTTCCCTCTATTTCTCCATCGACAACTTTGGCTCAAGCTGAGTCTAAACATTGCCTCTGGGTTTGCACCACCTGTGGATCTCGCTGGGTCAACGGCCAAAAAGAAGGGATCAGCAAGGGAGAAATGCTCCTAGCTGCCTTGCAATCCCAAAGGCTCAATCCCCAACTGCAACTGAAGCCAGTTGCCTGTATGAGCGGCTGCAGCCACGCTTGTGTGGTTGCGCTGGCAGCCCCCCGAAAGATGACCTATGTCTTTGGCGATCTCGATCCAAAAGACGTGGAGCCAATCTTGCAAACGGCGGAGCTGTATTTGACAAAGCCCGATGGGATCCTGCCCTGGGCAGAGCGCCCCATCAAAAAGGGGGTGATTGCCCGCATTCCGCCAATCCAATAGGAGCAACCTATGGCTGTTTTCAATCCCTGGGTCCCACCCTTAAATCAAACTTGGCAAGAGGTTTCCCCCACCGGCTGGACAACCGTTTACGAAGGGATCCCGGCTCACATCGACTGTCTTGGGCCGCTGCTCTATGAGCTCTTTCAGGAGCGCTGGGCCGAGATCCAAGTGGGCCAGGTGGTGGAGGGTGGCGTCCTGGAAGCGGCCTTCAAGGATCCCCCTACTCTCTGTGTGCTCTACGACGGCTACTTGACCGTGGCCACGGAAACTTGGCATTTGCATCTGTGTTTGGAGGAACACCAGGGCGGCCCCTACCGCAGAACTCCTCCTGAGCTGCGCCGCAAAAGATTGGTCGGCCGCGCCGCCCTCTATCGCCGCCTCAATCCGCAGGGCCAGCCTCGCCAATGGGGGATCCAGTTTTGGAACGGGACAGAGGAATCGCTGCTGCAGATCTTTTTGCCCAGTCCCTTTTTGGGGCCAGGAGAAGACTACCTGCCCGAAGGCAAAGCCGACTATCAGCAGCTTTCCCTTTATGAACGCCTGCGAGCCATTTACGTCGAGGGAAAAGAGCGGATCCCTTACGCAGATAACCCTCTCAAGCGGCCCTATTTGGCGGTTTGCCGTTCCAGCCGCTGCTATCCTTCTCGCCACTATCAGCCGGTGGTGGAAGCTTTGCAATCGGCCCTGCGCGAGGCCAATCTGGATGTTCCGGTTATCACCTCAGGATG
>NZ_JANSJN010000051.1:15980-19364 GCF_047462555.1 Synechococcus sp. B60.1 | reverse complement strand
TAGCTCCCAACGGTAGGGATCCCGCCGCTGCCAGTCCAGGCGGAAGGGCTGTTCCAGCGCGTTTACCTGATCCCGCGTCAGGTTGGCCAGAGGGCCGCCGGATCCCTCAATAATAAACCAGAGGGTGGCTTGGCCTTGCTCCCCAGGGCCGAGCTGCACCTGTAGCTCTTGAGGCCGGATGCGCAGGCGCAAAAACTGGCCGAAGACCTCGCGGCTGTAGGCCAGTGCCTGCTCTTTGTCCAAGCCCCAGCCATCGCGATAAGTGGCGGCCACTAAGTTTTCTACTTGGGCCCAATCTCGCCGTTCTACAGCTTGCAGCAACCTCTGGGTGTGGACTCGGATTTGCCGCTCCGGCTGGGCGTAGTGCCAAAAGGCGCCCCCTGCGATGGCCAGGACGACGGATCCCACCACCGACCAGCGCAGCCAGGGGGGAAGAGGTGCAGAGGAGTGGGAGGAGGAAAACACAGGTTTGAGCGGAGCCAGAAGAGGGCCTTCTCTAGCTTAGAAAATCCGGATGTGAGAAGATAGCGCTACGCGCCGCCATGCGAGTGGCTCCTGGCCTTCAGCAGCCTACCACCTCAAAAGCTGTGACCCGCATCAGACTCACCCTTTAACTCAAGGTTACTTCAACTGCTCATGACCAAAGCTACCGACCGACTGCTGCTGGAGTTTGAGCAGCCTGTTGCCGCCCTCGAACAGCGCATCCAGGAAATCCGGGCCTTGGCCGAAGAAAACGACATCGACGCCTCCGAGCAGATTCGCCAGCTGGAGGCCAAAGCCGAAGAGCTGCGCCGCGAGATTTTCAGCCAGCTCACGCCTGTCGAGCGGCTGCAGGTGGCCCGCCATCCCCGCCGCCCCACCACCTTGGACTATGTGCAGACCATCTGCGACGACTGGTTTGAGCTGCACGGGGATCGCCACGGCCAAGACGATCCGGCCATCGTCGGCGGCCTGGCCAAGCTGGGGGATCAGCCGGTGATGATCCTGGGCCACCAAAAAGGCCGCGACACCAAAGACAACATCCACCGCAACTTCGGCATGCCCAACCCCGCCGGCTACCGCAAGGCGCTGCGGCTGATGGAACACGCCCACCGCTTTGGCCTGCCGCTCTTGACCTTTATCGATACGCCGGGGGCCTATCCGGGAGTCAAGGCAGAGGCTGAGGGCCAAGGGGAGGCCATCGCCACCAACCTGCAGACCCTGTTTCGGCTGGAGATCCCCATCATCTGCACTGTCATCGGCGAAGGGGGATCCGGAGGGGCTTTGGCCATTGGCGTTGGGGATCGCATCTTGATGTTTGAGCACGCCGTTTATTCGGTGATCTCGCCGGAAGGCTGTGCGGCCATCCTTTGGAAAGATGCCAAGAAAGCGCCCCAAGCCGCCGCCGCCCTGCGCATTACTGCCCAGGATCTGCTGCAACTGGAGGTGATCGACGAGATCTTGCCAGAGCCGGTTGGCGGCGCCCACCGCGCTCCTCTGGAAGCTGCCCAGACCCTAAAGGAGGCGCTCCTACGACATCTCAAGGAACTTTCTGCCCTGAGCGGGCGGGAGTTGCGGGAGGAGCGCTACCAAAAGTTTCGTCGTATGGGAGCTTTTCTGGAGCTGGCCTAGGAGAGCTAGGCGGGATCCCTACCAGGTGACCCGATCCCGCAGTTGCTCAATCCGGGCCGGGCCGATGCCCTTGACCCGCTGCACATCTTCCAAGGAGGAGAAGGGGCGGGCCTCAATGATGCGCTGCGCCAGGCCCGGGCCAATGCCGGGCAACTGCTCCAGCTCCGCTGCGGTGGCGGTGTTTAAGTTCACGCGAGAAGATTGCGGGGTAGCCGGCTGGGAAGGGGATCCCCTGTTAGGAACGGAGATCGCCTCGACTTCCAGCAGCTCCGGCTCTGCTTCAGATGGGGAGAGGGCAACGGGGACAGGGCTGGGGCAGAGGCGGGCTCTCTCTTCCGCCTGTTGCTGCAGGCGGCGGCTGGGGCCAAAGCGGGCCTCGGCAAGGAGCCGCTCGAACTCGCGCACAAAGTGATCCGCTACCCGCTGGTTGCGGATGATCAAGAGGTTTTCGTCGTTGAGGTGGTTGGCCGCCACCGACCAATTGTGGGATCCGGTGATCACCGTGGCCTGGGGGGTGCCGGGGTCAACGATGGCGAACTTGTGGTGCAGTTTGTCTCCCGGAGCGAGGTTGGGCACGCCCACAGAGGAGGCGGTCACTGTCCAGGGCAGGCGGGCCGCGTCCACCCGGCAGTTTTCGTCGGGGAGCAGCAGCCCCCACATCTCCAGGGTGCGGCTGTAGTCACGAAAGGCAAAGCCAGGGTCAAACAGGCCGCGAATTTCTACGTTACGCTCCTGGCGCAGTTGCCTGAGCTGGTTGGCAATGCCTGAGTCGGTAAAGACAAACAGAGCCAGATCCACCTGCTGCCGCGCTTGGGCCAGGGTGGCCGCGATGAGGCCGTTGGAGGTGGCCTCATAGGGCAGGGAGCGGCTGGCAGGGGAAAAATGCACCCCCACGATGGCATCGTCAAGGTAAACCGTCTCCAGGGGGCGCCTGAGCTTTTGCACGCCGAAGCGGCTGTCGGGCGATCCCCCTGGCCCATCCCCCCACATGAGGTTGAATTCCTCGGTGTAGATGCGGGCCAGCTCGGGGCTATCGAGCAGCAGTAGGTGATTGGCGTTGCCCACACTGCCGGGGGCATCGAAATCCCCGTGAATATCGGAGAGGGTAAAATTGGCCGACCCGGTCAGCACCCGCTGCCCGTCGATAATCACAAACTTGTGGTGCATCAGGCCGCTGCCCTTGGAGCCGTTGGCGGTGTCATCCAGCCAGGGCACTTGCCCCCCATCGAGCAGGGCATAGACATCCCGGCTGGCGATCTCCTCAGGGGAGAACTGTCCGTCCCGGTTCACATCCACCAGGTGGCGGTACTCTTCGAACTTTTGACGGCTGCGCTCGTCCAGCGCCCCCACTTCGGCAGGGGTGAGCTGGTGCCAGGCCCGCACATAGGTGTTTTCGGTAATCACCCGCACCGGGATCCCGGCCTGCCGCCGCTCGGCCAGGGCTTGGGCAATGAGAGGCAGGTTCAGCTCCTGCACCGCCACATCCACCGACTGCCGGGCAGAGCGAATCTGAGAGATAATCAACTCCTCTAGGTTGTAGCCGTAGCGATAGACCTGGCGATAGGGATCCCGATAGGTGCTCTCGCGGCTTTGGTTGAAGGCCACCCGGATGCGGGGGTGCTGCGGCAGGCCAGGGTGGGCAGCTCTGGCTCTTGGGGATAAGGTCGGGGTCGGGGGCCTACCCAGTAGCCAATTGCCACCAGGAGCAGCAGCAGGGCAGCCCAGGGCAGCCAACGCCGCAGTTGCCGCCGCCAAGATGGGATCCCGTTCATC
>NZ_JANSJN010000051.1:0-15880 GCF_047462555.1 Synechococcus sp. B60.1 | reverse complement strand
CCACCAGGAGCAGCAGCAGGGCAGCCCAGGGCAGCCAACGCCGCAGTTGCCGCCGCCAAGATGGGATCCCGTTCATCATCTCTCCAGACCTCACACCCCCTCAGGATACAAAAACTTCCAGACATCCTTGGCTGGGCCGCAAGTGGTCGTTTCGGGCATCATGGGTAGGGATAGGCAGTTGACGGGGGAGGCGCAGCGTGGAACGGCCTAAGTGGGTGGCTATTGTTACGGGAGCTTTGGCCATTGCCCTGGGGGTGGGCTACTTGCTCCTGGTGCAGCTACTGGACTACCGGGGGGGTGAGTTTCTGCCGGCGCCGCTGGAGCCGCCGGCGGTTTTGACGGGGATCCCTGGCCGCTTGGGCTGAGGACGCTCTTCAGTGCCTGCCTCTCTCGTTGATTCCCTAGCTGGGGTCAGCCGTCCCTGCGCTGGCTCACCCGAAAAAATTGTATGCTCAGCTACACTAAGCCCTATGCTAAAGAAGAGGCTGCGGCTCCAGCTTGCGCCGGGGTTGCCAGCGGAGAGGGTTTAGCCGTCCTGAATTTGCAATCGCTTCTCTTGCCTTTGTAGACCTCTGGATAGATCTTCAGAGCTTCTCTAGAGATCAGGCTCCGTTCCGGATTGGGCATTTGGGCAAGCTGTGGGTTGGCATGGTGTTGTCGCGCTCCACGTGGCTGTGGTTATTGACGGGGCTGGGCTTGGCGGCTCTCAGCCAATACCTGCAATGGGTTAGTGGCATCTACAGCTTTGTTGCTCCCTATTCGGTGCCGCTCGCAGATCTGGTGGTGGCCGGCATCCTGGGAGGAACGGTGGCGGCAGGGCTGGCGGTGCAGCGCTGGTGGCAACAGGCTCGCCAACAGCAGAGGGATCCCACCCCAGGCAAACGGCGGGTTAAGTTGACCCGGGATCAGGTGCAGGCGGATCTGCAGGATGTCGATCGCCTCATCCAGAAGCTGCAAAACGAGATCAGCCGTCGCGCCTTACAGGCCAAGATGCAGGAAATCGACCGGCGGCTGGCCCAGGAGGAATTGCACCTGGTGGTGTTCGGCACTGCCTCTGCTGGCAAAACTTCTCTGATCAACGCCTTGATGGGGCAGCCTGTGGGGGAAACCGCTCCCACCCTGGGCACTACCCAGCAGGGATCCGTTCACACCTATCGGCTGGAGGGCTGGAGCGGCCCCATCTCCCTCACCGATACCCCTGGCCTGCTGACCATCGGCGGCGCCGGCGAGGCAGAAGCGCGCGCCCTGGCCCAGAAGGCCGATCTGCTGATCTTGGTGGTGGCCGGGGATCTGCTGGCCTCGGAATATGCCGAGCTGCTGGAGCTGGCCCGGCTGGGGAAATCCACCATCCTGGCCCTCAACAAGACGGATCAAATGCTGCCGGAAGAGGTGGAGATCATCTTGGCCCACCTGCGCCAGCGCACCGCCGGCGTCATCCCCCCTGAGCAGGTGGTGGCCATTGCTGCCGACCCAGAGCCCTTGAAAGTCCGCTACTGCTTTCCAGACGGATCCCGGCAAGAGACCTGGGAGCCACAGCCCCCCGATACTGCCGCCCTCATCCAGCAGATGGCCCGCCTGCTACAGCAAAAGGGATCCCATCTGCGCCTGGCCAACGCCCTGTTGCAGACCCAAACGCTGGGCGAGGCCGTCCAACAGGCTTTGCGGGAAGAGCGCCACCAACAGGGTCGCCGGATCGTGGAACGGATGCAGTGGGCGACGGCCGCTGCCTTGGCCGCGACCCCCCTCCCGGCCTTGGATGTGCTGGCCGGGGTAGCCATCCAGGCGCGTATGATCGGGGAGCTGCATCAGGTGTTCGATCGCCGCATCACTCTGCAGCAGGCCCAGCAAATTGCCCGCAGCCTGGCGCAAATGATTGTGCAGCTCGGGGGACTAGAGCTGGCTACCCACTCCCTAGGCTCTGTCCTCAAAGCCAGCCCCTGGATGTTTGTGGGGATCCCCCTGCAGGCGGCCAGCGGGGCCTATCTGACGCGGGTGGCAGGGCTCAGCTACTTGGAGTGGCTGCAATCGGGGGATCCCTGGCAGGAGGAGCTCCTGCAAGAGCGGCTCAAGCAGCAGCTTCACAACCGTCATCCTCTGACCTTTCTCAAGCAATTGGCTCGCCAAGCCCACTCCAGTAGCTAGCCAAACAGCCCAAGCTCAGTTACAGCCATTTCAGGGCAAAGAGTTGGCAGCGAAACAGTCTGCCCTCTCAGCCCCTATTTTTCCCGCTCCCCAAGGAAGCAGAGCCGAAGGTAGTGGCAAGGATCCCTGGCAACTGACCCGTCGCTAGCCCAAAGAAACCACCTCAACAGCATGGCCATTGGCCGGCAACTGGTTAAGATCCAACTGCCAAAGCTGAAATTGCTGCGGCTTCCCGGTCTTGGGCACTTGCAGCCAGACCAGTCCCCTTTGCCCCACCTGCAACACCTCGGATCCGGGCGGCACGGCCACCTGGGCCAAGGGATCCCCCCCCTTGCTATACAACCAAAGGGAAGAGAACTCCTCTCCCTCGCGACACAGCAGCAGCACGCCCCAAGGGGCCTTGGCCATCTGCAGGGGCCACCCCTTCAAAAACCAGCGGCGCAGCCGCAGAGGGTTGACCTGCACCGAGCAAAGGTGGGGGCAGCATCCCTGCCCCTCTCCATCCCTGGGGGCAAAAATCAGCCGTTCCCCCAAGCTGAGCACCCTCCCTTTGGGATCCAGGGGTAGGCGATAGCGCAGCGGCTGGGATCCCGGCTGCAAAGGCAAACCGGTGGGATAGGGCAAAAGGCTCATCTGCACCCACTGCCGCCCCGCACCTGTCAGCAAAACTAGATAATCCGAGAGGGCCAGCAAGCGGGGCAGGGATCCCTGGCCATCCGGCTGCAACCTCTGCCCAGGCCAGCGGAAATAGCAGTGGAACTCAGGGAAGGGCTGAGCGGCGGTTGGCCCTTTTGGCTGCCACTGCACAGCCCCCAGCTCTTGGGCGGTGGCCCAGATTAGCTCCTGCCGCTCCTCTAGCCAGGTGGCCCGCCAATCCTCCGCAAAACTCAGCAAGGTACGGATGCGTGCGGGACTTAGGTGCAAAAGGCTGCTTTTGGAAAAAGCCAAAGCCTCCGGGAAGCTCGGCAAGGGCAGCACTTGCTGCAACGGTTCGGCCAAGGAGAAACAGGCTAGAGGCAGCGCTCCTGAGGCAAGGGCCTGCAGCTCTAGCCACTCCAGCTTTTGGGAGGTCACCCGCAACAGCAGCGGAGAGCGGCAGCCGCCGGGATCCTCGCAGATGTAGAACTTTTGCTCAGGCAGGGACTCGATCCCGCCACCGCCCACAAAACCTGGATCCGGCAGATCCCAGATCTGCAAACCGGGGGGAGACCACCGGGGCAGGCGAGGGCCAACCCAGCAACTGGCTGGCTCCTGCCACTCCTGGGCCAACACCGCCAGAGCCGAGCGCATCTGCGCCGCCGTGCGAAACCGCCGCAGGGGCAATTTGCGCAACGTGATCTCCAGCAGCTCCTGCAGCGGGGCCGGGATCCCCTCTGGACAGACAAACCGCTGGTTGAGATGGGCGTGCATCAACTGGCTAGGGGAGCCGGAAAAGGGCCGCTGGCCCGTCAACAGCTCTAGGAGGATGATCCCTACCGCGTAGAGGTCGGAAGCGGGGCTAAACTGGCCGTAGAAGCGCTCCGGGGCCATGTAGGCCGGGGATCCGGTAGCCGTGATCTCGCCAGGAGCAGGCTGGGGGTGGCGGGCGATGCCAAAGTCCGTCAGCTTCAGTTGCCAGCCCTGGGGTGTGGGCTTGAGCAAAATGTTCTCCGGCTTCACATCGCAGTGAATTACCCCCTGTCGATGGGCATGATCCAAGCCGGCCAAGATCTGATCCACAAAGCCCAAAACCTGCTTGACCGGTAGCCACAGCCCCTGCTCCACCTGGTCGATCAGCTCCCGCAGGGTGCCTCCCTCGCAGTACTCCAACACCAAATAGCGCCCCTCACGGGCATGTTCGAGGGCGTAGCAGCGGGTGATATTGGGATGGTTCAACGTCAGCAAGTAGCGCAGCTCCCGCAGCAGGTTGGGGGTGGGAAAGCGCTCCGCCGGCAGCTCCTTGAGGGCCACCAGCTCCCCCCCTTGGCGGGGCCAGGCGCAAAACACACGCCCATACTGCCCTTGGCCAGCCAGACCCAAAATTTGGTAGCTCTCGTGAATGGACTTGGTGGTACGGGTGCGTCGGGACACGGCCCCAGGGGAATCCATACCAGCACTTTGTATTTGTATTGTTATATCCCTTAACTGATCCCTTTTTGTCCTAACCTCGGCAGGGGAACGCTAGACCTATCGGCAGCTTTGCCGACAGGGCTCCCCCTCCCCCTGCACCCCCCAACAGAGAGACTAGGAGCCAGTTAACTGCTGGAGCAGCTCCGCCGCGTGAGTCTCCACCTTGACCTTGGTGATAATGGCCTCGATCTTCCCTTCCGGATCGATGACAAAGGTGGTGCGGTGAATGCCGTTGTACACTTTGCCCATGAACTTTTTCGGGCCATAGACCCCATAGGCACTGGCCACTTTGGCCCCCTCATCCACCAACAGCGGAAAGGGCAGTTGCAGCTTCTGGGCAAACTTTTGGTGGGAGCGGGCATCGTCGGGGCTCACCCCCAAGATCTGGATCCCGTGGGCTTGATAGTCGGCGTAGGCCTCCCGAAAGCCACAGGCCTCTCGGGTGCAGCCGGGGGTGTTGTCCCGCGGGTAGAAATAGAGCACCACCCGCCGGCCCCGCAACTGGCCCAGGCTGATCAAGTTGCCCTCGGCATCGGGCAAGGTGAACTCCGGCGCGGGATCCCCAACTGCTAGCGGCATCGGTGGGATTCATCCTCAGGTCGATTTTTTCGGGGAGAGGATCATGATGATGTTTCGCCCTTCCTTCTGGGGGGGCTGCTGCATTTCCGCCACGTCTTCTAGGTCTTTGAACAGGCGGTGCAACAATTCTTCTCCCAACTCGGCGTGCTGCGCCTCGCGGCCGCGGAACATCACCGTGGCCTTCACCTTGTCTCCATCCCCCAAAAACTGCTGGGCGCTGCGCAGGCGCACGTGGTAGTCGTGCTCGCCGATGTTGTAGCGAAACTTCACTTCCTTGATCTCGGCGGTGTGTTGTTTTTTGCGGGCCTCCCGTTCTTTTTTCTCCTTCTCAAACTTGAACTTGCCGTAGTCCATAATGCGGCAGACCGGGGGATCCGCTTTGTCGCTCACCAAGACCAAGTCCAGATCTTTTTCTTCGGCCAAGCGCAGGGCTTCGCGCGGGCTCATGATCCCCAACTGGGTGCCATCGGTATCGATGAGGCGAATTTTGGGGAAGCGGATGCGCTCGTTAATCGCCGGCAGCTCTGCGCGCTGCTTGTGGGGAAAGCGGTCAAGTGGACGTTCTACGGACAAGTTTTCCTCTCTGTGAACAACAACCAAGATGGGTAGTACTCAGAGAATAGCAGGCTATTTTGCGCCGTTGCCGGCCGATGGACTTGCACCCCCAAGTGGGCCATCGGCCAGAAGGGCAAAGCATGCTGCACTTATACTAGCTGGCATTTTTTGTTTTCTTCTAGGGGTTCTGAGCCGATCCACTGGAAGTAAGGATGCCGGATTGGGGCAGCAACCGCGGTAGGATAACCAAAGTGGCAATCCTGCTGGCGAGAGGGCAGGGTGGGGCTTGTTTTCCGGTTAGAAGGGAGGGCAGAAGCAGTGCAGCTCGGTTTAACGGAACGGGAACTGAAAGAGTTGGCCCAAAAGTCGGTGCAACTGATCCTAAGCCCGCGGGAAGGAGACAGCGAGGCGCTGGCCCAGTACAAAACCTCGGCCGAATTCCGGGCCGGAGTCCATCTGGCCTGCGCGGCCATGGTGCTCGTCTTGGCGGAAAACAACGAGCGCCTCAGCCAACAGCTGGCCGCCCTCCAGGAAAAGGGATCCCTAGCCCTGCAGGAGCCTTCCCAAAAACCCGCTGAGGAGAGCCCTGCCAGCTAAAGCTGTGCTATGGTTCCAAAGACAGACCCACTGCAAGTGCGCAGCGAGCGAGACTCGATGGGGGAGCGGCAATTGCCCCAGTCGGTCTACTACGGCATCCAAACCGCCCGCGCCCTGGAGAATTTTCCCATCAGCGGCCTCAAGCCGCTACCGGAGTACGTGGAGGCCTGTGTACTCATTAAAAAGGCGGCGGCTGAAGTCAACGGCGAGCTGGGCTGCATTCCCCCTGAGGTGGCCAAGGCCATCGTCCAAGCAGCGGACGAGATCCTCCAGGGATCCCTGCGGGATCAGTTTGTGGTGGATGTCTACCAGGCCGGGGCAGGCACCTCCCACCACATGAATGTCAACGAGGTGCTGGCCAACCGCGCCCTGGAGATTCTGGGGGAGCCCAAGGGGCGCTACGAGCGGGTCAGCCCCAACGACCATGTCAACTACGGCCAGTCCACCAACGATGTCATCCCCACCGCCATTCGTCTGGCCGCCCTGCTGCGGGTGCGGCGGGATCTCCTGGGCACGCTGGACAACCTGGTGGCGGCGCTGGAGCAAAAGGCGCAGGAGTTTCGCGACATCCTCAAGGCGGGCCGCACCCATTTGCAGGATGCAGTGCCGGTGCGCCTAGGGGACAGCTTCGGCGCCTACGCAGCCATCTTTGCCCAGCACCGCCGCTGGATTGAGGAGGCCAGCCAAGCCCTGTGCAGCCTGGGGCTGGGGGGAAGCGCCGTTGGCACCGGCCTCAACACCCATCCCCTATACCGGCAAAAGGTGGTGCAGCGGCTGGCAGAGTACACCCAGTTGCCCCTCACGCCGGCTCCCCATCCCATGGCGGCGATGCAGAGCATGGCCCCCTTGGTGCACCTATCGGGATCCCTGCGCAACCTGGCCCAAGACGGCATCAAATTGGCCAATGACCTGCGGCTGATGGATTCCGGCCCTAAGACTGGCCTTAAAGAGATCCAACTGCCGCCGGTGCAGCCTGGCTCCTCCATCATGCCCGGCAAGTACAACCCGGTGATGGCTGAGATGCTGAACATGGTCTGCTTTCAGGTCATCGGCCTCGACACTGCCATTGTCCTTGCGGCCCAGGCAGGGCAGTTTGAACTCAACGTGATGATGCCCCTGATTGCCTATAACCTCCTGCATAGCCTGCAGATCCTCAACAACAGCCTGCGGGTCTTTACTGAACGTTGCGTCAGCGGCATCACCGCCCAGGCGGATCGCTGTCGCAGCTATGCAGAGGGGACACTGGCTTTGGTGACTGCCCTCAACCCCTACATTGGCTACCTGCAGGCGGCAGAAGTGGCCAAGATCTCCCTGGAAACGGGGAAGCCCATCCGCCAGATTGTCCTAGAGCGCAACCTGATGAGTCCAGAAGAGGTGGCCAGGGTGCTAGATCTAGAGGCAATGAGCCAGATGCGCGTCTAGCCCCTCTGCCACAAAGGCCATTGGCCTCCGCCCCTTCCCCGTCAACACCCCTTTGCCGAGCAAGCCATGGCCGACAGACGACTAAGCTGGTGGACCAAGCTGGCCTATGGGGTGGGGGATCTGGGCACGGGCATGACGGCCAATATCCTCATCTTTTTCCTGCTGCCCTTTCTCACCAATACTGTCGGCCTGGCGGCGGGCCTGGCCGGCAGCATCTACGCCATCACCCGCTTTTGGGATGCCCTCAACGATCCCCTCATCGGCATCCTCAGCGACCGCACCCGCAGCCGTTGGGGTCGTCGCCGCCCCTGGTTGCTGTTTTCGGCTCTTCCCTTTGCCCTGACCTTTGCGGCGCAGTGGTGGATCCCTTTTCCCAGTCGAACTGGGCTTTTGTTTGCCTATTACCTGGCGGTGTCGCTGCTGTTTAACACCTTCTACTCTGCCGCCAACATTCCCTATGCCTCTCTGACAGCGGAGCTAACCCAAAACTACGACGAGCGCACCCAGCTCAACCAGTTCCGCTTTGCCTTCTCGGTGGGGGGCAGCATGGTTGCAGTAGTCACCTTTCCGCTTTTGGTTAACCTGCTGCCGGATCGGGCTGCTGGCCATCTGCTGGCGGGAGCTTGTTTTGGGGGGATCTCGGCTGTGCCCCTGCTGCTCTGCTTTTGGGGGGTGCGAGAACGGTATCAATCCTGGCGGGATCCGCTGCCCCTACTGCAGCAACTGCGGGTGGCCTTCAGCAACCGCCCCTATCTATTTGTCAGCGGCATCTACCTGTGTTCTTGGCTGGCGTTTCAGTTTACGGCCACGATCATCCCCTATTTCATCGTTTTCTGGATGCAGTTGCCGGAAGTGTGGATCTCGCTGGTGGTGTTGGCGGTTCAGAGCGTTGCGGTGCTGACCCTGTTTGCCTGGACGCGACTGAGCGCCCACCTGGGCAAGCGCGCCATGTACCTGATCGGGGCGGGGTTTTGGCTGATCTCCCAAGCCGGCCTGTTTTTCCTACAGCCCGGCCAGGAGCGGTTCATGATTGCCCTGGCGCTGTTGGCGGGGGTGGGGGTTTCGGCCACGGCCTATCTCGGCCCCTGGTCGATGTTGCCGGATGTCATCGACCTGGACGAGCTGCAAACTGGGGAGCGGCGGGAAGGGATCTTCTACGCCTTGATGGTGTTCCTGCAAAAGGTAGGCCTAGGACTGGGGCTGTTTTTCCTAGGGCAAGTTCTGGAGTGGTCTGGCTTTATCCCTTCGGTGGCCGGGGGGCCGCCGCCCACCCAGCCGGAATCGGCCCTGTTGGCCATCCGCCTTGCCATTGGCCCCTTGCCGGCGGTGGTTTTAATCGGCGGCATCCTGCTGGTGTGGCTCTACCCCATCACCCGGCAGCGCCACCGGCAGATCCTGCAGGAACTAGAAGCAAGACGGGCGGGATCCGCCTAGACAAGAGCCGCTTCCCCTCTTTAGTTGAGGAGGATGCGCAGGCCGCTGCCGGAAGGCTGCACCGGCTCGGAGTTGGGCAGAATCCGCAGGCCGCTGCCACTGGGCCGGATCCCGGTGTTGTCGGTATTGACGAAGAAGGTGTTGGAGCGGCCATCCCGCTCGTAGACCACCACGTCGTTGGGATTGAACTGGGAGCGGCAGATGATGGGGGAGTTGTCGGCAGCAGTGGTGGCGCTGCAGCGGTAGCCAGGGGCAGAGACCACTTGGCCCTCGGCATCGATGGAAAAAGGAACTCCCCTGGGCAGGAACGGAGCCAAGAGCGGCTGGTCGGGGTTGAGGATAAGCGAGCCACCGGTGCTGGGTTCGACAACGATCCCGCGGCCATCAATGACGATCCGCTGAGCTTGTACAGGAGCGACAGCCCCCAAGAGCAAAGCCAGGCTTAGCCCCAGTGGGCGGGGAAAAAACAGTTTCATCGGACCTCTCCTTTGGCCCAGGGCCATTCCACTCTTTGGGATCCATCGGCTACCTTAGAGGGATCCCTAGCTTGATCTTGGCCCCGGTAGAGAGGATGAGCCAGGGCGGAAGCCGTCACCTCGCTTGCCAGGATGGGCACTTGGCCTTCGGCTCGACTACCACAGCCCGGAACGCCCCAGCGCCAGACCCACCACCAACATGCCCAACACTAGAAAAGGCTGAGCGCTGGCCTGGTACTTCACATCATTCTTCAGCGGATCCCGCAGCAGGTACATGTCTTGGAAGGTGATCTGGGGGATAATGAGCAGCACCAAAATTGCGGCGTAGAGCTTTAGGCCGGCTCCCAGCAAAAACGAGGCCATGCCGAACTGAAATAGGTCAATCATCAGCGCCGCGATCCAGGCCGCCCCCATAGCGCCAAACATCACCGGCAGCGAGGCCAGGCCAAACTGCCGATCCCCCTCCATGCTCTTGAAATCGTTGACCACGGCAATCCCCAAGCCGGCCAAGCTGTAGATTAGAGTTAGGATGCAGACTGTCCAGTTGAGCTGGCCAAACAGGGCGTGGCCTGTCCACCAGGGCAAAGCAATGTAGCTGGCGCCCAGGGCGTAGTTGCCCAGCCAGCCATTGCGCTTTAGTTTCAGGGGCGGCGCCGAGTAGATGTAGGCAATTAGGGCTCCCGCCAGGGCAATGCAGGTGATCACCGGGAAGTCGTGGCCGGTGTACCAGTCCAGGGCATAGGCCAACCCCAGCCCCAAGATCAGCAGCACCCAGATCTGGATAACCACCCGCTGCAGGGAGATGGCCCCAGAAGGGATGGGGCGGTAGGGCTCGTTGATGGCGTCGATGTCGCGGTCGTAGTACTCGTTCAGAGTCTGGGTGTAGCCGGTCATCAGGGGGCCGGCCAGGATCATGCCCACCAGGATGAGGGCCACGTTCTCCCAAGTCCAGGTAAAGTGGCCAGAAGAGGCCGCCCCCGGAATCAGGCCCCACACCAGCGGGATCCAGGTGACGGGCTTCATCAGTTGCAGGTGGACTTGCCAAACAGAGCGAGACTCCACCTCTGCCCCTTTCATGCCCAAAAGTTGACGGACACGCCGGCTGGCGGATCCTTGGTCGGTTTCAGGAGCCGGCGCGGTTTCTGCGCTGGGATCGGCAGCAGGGGCCATTGCGTCTGCCGCTGGCGCCAAAGATGGCTCTTGAGAGGTGCTTTCGCTCATAGTGGGGTGCGCAATCAAACTTCAACAACGGGGATACCCACCCCCATTCTGAGGCATCTTCCCCCGTTCCTCAAAACTTTCCTCTAGACAATCTGCGCTGCCACGAATAGGGATTGGTGCTGGGCCGGGATCCGCTCTTTCTCGGCTGCCGGGATCACCAAGGGGGGCTGCCGGGTGTAGTTGACGGGATCCCGGAACCAAGGTCGGCTGTAGGTGTTGTAAAGGAGGGGCCGGGGAGCGGTAGAACGATTGGCCCGGCCTAGGTGGATCAAGCGGTAATCGAACAGCAGGCAGGATCCCTTGGCCAGCGGCGGATCGACAAAGGGCATCTGCCGGGCCAGCTCGGTGTAGTGGGCCTCGAAAACGGCATGGCTGCCGGGCCAGAGACGGGTTATGCCGTTCTCTTCGTTGACATCCACCAGCGGAATGAGAAGATTGAGGGCATAGCAGGGGATGATGGCATCCAGAATTGCGTCGCCGAAGAGGTGGGAGAGATCCCGGTGAACCTGTTGGTCGGCGGATCCCGGCAGAGAAACTACCACCCCCATCCCGCTCAGGATCAGGCTTGATCCCAAGATTCGCTGCAAAATAGGCAGGACTAAGGGGTGGGCATAGAGCAGGGGATCATTGAAGGGCTCCTCCAGGCGCACCGTCACCATCACTCGTCGATTGCCCACCAACAGGGCGTCGGTGTGGTTCTCGTGGGTGCAGTAGCGGCTGTAGGTGGCCAGAAAGCTGCTGTGCAGCTTGTCGATGAGCGCCGTGGGGAAGATCTCCGGCAGCACCAGGTAGCCCTCGGTGGAAAACAGGTGAAACGCCTGCTCTACGGTCTCCGGATCCGGCTGCTGTCCTATATGGCTAAAGCGCACCTCGGCTAACATGAACCTTTACCCCTTTTGCAGACTGGCCACTGCCATCAGCATGCCCCGCGCCTTGTTCAAACATTCTTGATATTCCCGCTCTGGATCCGAGTCGGCCACGATGCCCGCCCCGGCTTGGACGCTCACCTGGCCCCGTTGAACCAGCAGGGTGCGGATGGTGATGGCGGTGTTCAGTTGGCCGGAGAAGTCATAGTAGCCGTAGGCACCGGCGTAGGGGCCGCGGCGGCACCCTTCCAGCTCGTGGATAATCTGCATGGCGCGAATTTTGGGGGCGCCGGTAACGGTGCCGGCAGGAAAGGTGGCCCGCAGCAGATCCCAGGCGCTGTAGCGGGGATCCAACTGCCCTACCACGTTGCTGACGATGTGCATCACGTGGCTGTAGCGCTCAATCTGCATCAGGTCGTCCACCTGCACGGATCCCAGGCGGCAGACCCTTCCCAGGTCGTTGCGGGCCAAGTCCACCAGCATGACGTGCTCCGCCCGCTCCTTGGGATCCGCCAAGAGCTCTTGCTCCAACTGGCGGTCTTCGGCGGGGGTAGTGCCGCGGGGGCGGGTGCCGGCGATGGGACGCACGGTGGCGATGCGCTCTTCCCCCACCCGGCTGAGCTTGACCATCACCTCTGGGCTGGAGCCAATCAGGCACAGATCCCCAAACTGCAAAAATGCCATGTAGGGGGAGGGGTTAATCAGCCGCAGGGAGCGGTAGAGGCGAAAGGGATCCCCGTCAAAGCGGCTGGTCAAGCGCTGCGAGAGCACCACCTGAAAGATCTCGCCGGCGCGGATGTAGGCTTTGGCCTGCTCCACCGCCTGGCAGTAGGCGGCGCGGCTGAGGGTGCTGGGGGGAATGGCATCGGGCAGGTGGGGCTTCCAGTCGAGGCTGAAGTGGGATAGCGACAGGGGAGCGCTGAGCTGTTGCAGCAGCGTTTCCACCCGCTGGCAAGCTTGGGCGTAGGCCTGCTCCGCCGGCTGCTGGCGCGTGTCGGCAAAGGCCACCACCCAGATCTTGCGCTTCACCTGGTCGAAGATCAGGATGCTGTCCACCTGCATTAGGATGGCGTCGGGCGGATCCCCTGGCTGCGGGGGATGGATGGGTACCTTGGGCTCAATCCAGCGAATCAGCTCATAGCCCCAGTAGCCGAACAGCCCGCCAATGCTGCTGGGCAACTCCGGCAGGTGCACCGGCTCATAGGGCTGCAGGCAGCGGGCCAAAATGGCAAAGGGATCCCCGTGGTGCTGTTCTCGACGCCCGTCGCGGTGGATTTGCAAGGCCTGATCCCCGCGCACCTCTAGCACCCACAGGGGATCGCAGCCGAGGAAGCTGTAGCGGGCCACCTGCTCCCCTCCCTCCACCGATTCCAACAAAAAGTTGTAGGGCCGCCCGGCACAGACCCGGTACCAGGCAGAGACAGGCGTTTCCAAGTCCGCCACCCATTCCTGGTACACCGGGATGAAATTACCCTGTTGGCTGAGGGCGAGAAACTCCTTCAGGGAAGGGAAGATCATGGCCTGCACTTCCTGAGGTTTGCCTCTCGACTTTACCCTAAGGCAGGCAACCATTAAGCTGAGGGGGGCTTTTCTCTCAGGAACCTTGGCCATGCACACCCCATCCCAGATCCTTCGCGAGCGCCTGCGCTTCCACGGTCACAAGTACACTTTTGTCAGCCAGCGTTTGCGCTTTCCCAACGGCACAGAGGCGGAGCGGGAGTACCTCATCCACCCCGGCGGCGTCGTGGCCGTACCGGTAACTGCCGAAGGCAAGTTCGTCTGCATTCGCCAATATCGCTTTGCCGTCGCCGCCTACCTTTACGAATTTCCTGCCGGCACCGTCGAGCCGGGAGAACATCCGGATGAAACCATTCGCCGCGAGCTGGAAGAAGAAACCGGCCTGCGCGCCCACCGCTGGGATCCCCTCGGCCAATTTTATCTGTGCCCCGGCTATTCCAGCGAGATCATGTACGCCTACCTGGCGCGGGATCTGGAAGTGCTGGATGCTCCACCGGCCAAGGACGAGGATGAAGACATCGCCGTCGTGGAGTTTTCGCCTGCTGAACTAACGGAAATGGCCCGTTTTGGCCTGGACTTTGATAGCAAATCTATCGCCTGCTTTTGGCGGGCCCAATTGTTTTTGGCGGCAGAAAATGCGGTCGTTGCGAGCAGGGACAAGCCCTAGGCATGGCCACCCCCCCTTGGTGGCGAACCTGCGCCTCGCCTAGCCCCCCCTTTCCCCAAGGGAGAGGGGCTAGAGGGGATCCTTGTCGCCAATAGGCCTGACCTCTATAGCAAAGTGGCGGCATAGTGGGCAGCCCCTATCAAGCCCACCTGGGCGTTCACCACCACCTGCACCGACAGTTGCTCCAGCAGAGGGCGCATCCGTCCTTTGTCCAAAAAGGAGGGCAAAAACTCCCCCTCTCGCAAGAGGCGCAGGAGCTTGGGCGCGATCCCGCCGGCGATGAACAGGCCCCCACGGGGCAACAGGTGCAGGGCAAAATTGCCGACAGCGGCCCCATACAAGCTGGTAAATAGCCGCAAGCATTCCACCGCCAAGGGATCCCGTCCCTCCAGGGCGGCATTGGCAATTTGGGCTGCCGGGTCGATGGGGCTAGCTTTCTTCTCCCACGCGGCAATTTGGGCCAGCAACTGCTCCTCTCCTTGGCCCCAGCGGCTATCCCGCAGAAATTGATAGATGGCCACGATCCCCTGCCCCGAGACCACCCGTTCAGTGGAGACGCGCCCATGTCGTTGTTGCAGATACCGCAGCAGCTCCCATTCCAAAGGGGTACGTGGAGAAAAATCCACATGCCCCCCCTCGCTGGCATGAACCTGGTAGCCGCCTTCTCCCCACGTGAGGTAGGTCTGCCCCAGGCCTGTGCCTGCCCCGATGACACCGATGGGAGCCTGGGGCTGCCGCTCCCCTGCCTGCAGTGTTTCCAGATCCTGATCTCGCAGGGCAAGCACCCCATACCCCACGGCGCTGAAGTCGTTGATCAAAGCTAGGCGTGGGATCCCCAGCTCTGCCGCCAATTGGCCTGAGTGCAGGCTCCAGGGCAGGTTGGTGATTTTGGCCGTTTGTCCCCCTGGCCACGTGCCCCCCTTCTCTTCCATCACGGGTCCAGCCACAGCAAAACAGGCAGCAACCGGCCGTGGATCTCGCCCCAGCTCCTGCCGCGCCTGGGCCAGAAACTCCAGCACCACCGGCGTGAGGTTGGGATAGCTTTGGCTGGCATAGCGGCAGTGGTAGAGGCTGTGGTCGGGATCTTGGGCATTGAAGAGGCTGAGGCTGGTCTTGGTACCCCCGATATCCCCCGCCAACAGCAACTCCATAGTTTTCTCAGGCAGCGCGTTATTCTCACCCTGACATTTCCGGCAATACCCTGGCAACGCCGGCCCTGCTTGGCCAGGGCGGGAAAGGGCAGGGAAGATGCTATGTTAACTGATGTAAAAGTTTCTAAGATTGCGTTTTGCTTCCTACATCTTGTTCGCCGCCTCTCCAAGAGGAACCTTCCCTGTCCTCCCAGAGCTTAGTTGGACGGGAGCTTCCCCCCTTTTCTCTGCGAAGGCGGCTTCCGTCTTACCATGCCATCGGGGCGGCGGCGGCTGTGCTGGTGTGCCTACCCGTTTTCGTGGAAGCGCCCCTGGTGCGCTATGGCCCTTGGCTGAGCTTGGCGATGACTCTAGGCTGGCTGGGCCTTAGCTTGCGGCTCTACTCGCGGCCCCGCAGCCGCATCTGGGGGGATCTGCTCTACGGCTTCACGCTGACTTGGCTGGCAGGATCCCTCTACTGGGGCTGGCTGCGCTGGGAGCCGCTCTGGCACATGCCGGTGGAAGCTCTGGGGATCCCGATTGTCTGGTGGGGGGCACGGCAACGCTTTGCCCGCATCGGCACCTGGTTTTATCTCGGCTCCCTGTGGGGCACAGCAGTGACAGATCTTTACATTCACTCGGTGGGGCTGTTGCCGGAGTGGCGGCAGGCAATGCGGTTTGACCGCCTGGATCAGGCAGCCGTCCCGTTCATGGCTGCGCTCAACAAAATGGCCACCCCTTGGGGGGTAGCTTGGGGCATCGGCTTAAGCCTTCTGCTCCTTGGGGTTGGCCTGTGGGTCATTCAGGGATCCCGTCGCCTGCACCATTGGGCCTTTGCCGGAGCAGTGCTGAATACCCTGTTGGTGGATGGTTTTTTTCTGTGGGGGGCGGCTTCGCTTCGCTGAGCCAGCCACCTCTGCGGTGCTGACTAAGAGAATGGCAGCGCAAGCCCCGGCATTGAGCTCACCTACCGTTCTTTTGGGTTTCTACGTAGCGCTTTGTTGTGGCCAGGTAGCCGCGAAGGAACTGTTCGTTCCAAGTGTAGGTAGCCGACTTCTCAACGTAAGGCGCGGGATTCCCCACCCGCGTGGGGAGGGATAGCGCCTCCTGACTGATTCTGGATATATCGCTTCACAATTTCTAGAGGTGCACCGCCGCATGAGA